>NC_017857.3:2100000-2362500 GCF_000260985.4 Methylophaga nitratireducenticrescens | reverse complement strand
TGAATGAATACTTCATAGTGAACTTGAGTTTAAGTTGATTATAAAGTGTTTAATACACTGCTCTTTAACAAAACGGGAAGTAAAGTAAACAAGGCGCATTATTGTGTTGTCGTGAGACACGGCAATAATGCACGTAAAGAAACTTATGTAGCAAATACATATAACTCAATTTATTTCGGGTTATATGGTCAAGTGAATAAGCGCACATGGTGGATGCCTTGGCGATAAGAGGCGATGAAGGACGTAGTAATCTGCGAAAAGCGTAGGGGAGCTGATAAACGAGCTTTGAGCCTGCGATCTCCGAATGGGGCAACCCACATACCCTTGGGTATGTATCATTAAGTGAATACATAGCTTAATGAAGCGAACCCGGCGAACTGAAACATCTAAGTAGCCGGAGGAAAAGAAATCAACCGAGATTTCCCTAGTAGCGGCGAGCGAACGGGAAACAGCCTGCAAGTAATATTTAACGTTTTAGTGGAACGAGCTGGAAAGCTTGGCGATACAGGGTGATAGCCCCGTACACGAAAAGGCGTTAAAGGTACTAAGCTTGCGACAAGTAGGGCGGGGCACGAGAAACCTTGTCTGAACATGGGGGGACCATCCTCCAAGGCTAAATACTCCTTATCGACCGATAGTGAACTAGTACCGTGAGGGAAAGGCGAAAAGAACCCCGTTTAGGGGAGTGAAATAGAACCTGAAACCGTGTGCGTACAAGCAGTAGGAGCCCCATCACTAAGCTGCTTTAGTGGTGGGAAACGAAAATACCTTTGATTTTGAGGTGGCGAGCGAGAGCGAGCCCAACCCCAAAACAAGCAGTCAATTTACGTTAGAGAGTAAAGAGGCGGTTTTGAGGTGGCGAGCGAGAGCGAGCCCAACCCCAAAACAAGCAGTCAATTTACGTTAGAGAGTAAAGAGGCGGTTTTGAGGTGGCGAGCGAGAGCGAGCCCAACCCCAAAACAAGCAGTCAATTTACGTTAGAGAGTAAAGAGGCGGTTTTGAGGTGGCGAGCGAGAGCGAGCCCAACTCCAAAACAAACAGAGGTAGCTTAGTGATGGGGTGACTGCGTACCTTTTGTATAATGGGTCAGCGACTTAATTTATGTAGCGAGCTTAACCGAATAGGGGAGGCGAAGGGAAACCGAGTCTTAATAGGGCGACTAGTTGCATGGATTAGACCCGAAACCTGGCGATCTATCCATGGTCAGGCTGAAGGTTGGGTAACACTAACTGGAGGGCCGAACCCACGTATGTTGAAAAATGCGGGGATGAACTGTGGATCGGAGTGAAAGGCTAATCAAGCCAGGAGATAGCTGGTTCTCCTCGAAAGCTATTTAGGTAGCGCCTCATGACTCACTCTTGGGGGTAGAGCACTGTTTGGGCTAGGGGGTCATCCCGACTTACCAACCCCATGCAAACTCCGAATACCGAGAAGTGCAATCATGGGAGACACACGGTGGGTGATAACGTCCATCGTGGAAAGGGAAACAACCCAGACCATCAGCTAAGGTCCCAAAATTATGGCTCAGTGGAAAACGAGGTGGGAAGGCACAGACAGCTAGGAGGTTGGCTTAGAAGCAGCCACCCTTTAAAGAAAGCGTAATAGCTCACTAGTCGAGTCGGCCTGCGCGGAAGATGTACCGGGGCTTAAGCCATATACCGAAGCTATGGATGCCGTGCATCTTTAAACTGATTTACGCTTGTCGCTGAAAGCGACCAAGCCCTCCCGAACGTTAAGTTGGTAGGGGTGGAGAAAGCGCTAAAACGAGTTGGTTTAAAGATGCACGGCATGGTAGAGGAGCGTTGTGTAAGTCTGTGAAGGTGAGTTGAGAAGCTTGCTGGAGATATCACAAGTGCGAATGCTGACATGAGTAACGATAAAGGGGGTGAGAGGCCCCCTCGCCGAAAATCCAAGGTTTCCTGCTCAACGCTAATCGGAGCAGGGTGAGTCGGTCCCTAAGGCGAGGCAGAAATGCGTAGTCGATGGAAAACAGGTTAATATTCCTGTACCGGTTGTTACTGCGATGGGATGACGGAGAAGGTTAGGTTAGCCAACTGTTGGATATGTTGGTTTAAGTGTGTAGGCGTGTGCTATAGGAAAATCCGTAGCGCTAAGCTGAGGCATGATGACGAGTCTCAATGGAGACGAAGTAACTGATACCAGGCTTCCAGGAAAAGTCTCTAAGCTTCAGGTAACAAACGACCGTACCCCAAACCGACACAGGTGGATGGGATGAGAATTCTAAGGCGCTTGAGAGAACTCGGGTGAAGGAACTAGGCAAAATAGCACCGTAACTTCGGGAGAAGGTGTGCCCTTGTTAGGTGAAGCGACTTGCTCGTGGAGCTGAAGAGGGTTGCAGTGAACTGGTGGCTGCGACTGTTTATTAAAAACACAGCACTCTGCAAACACGAAAGTGGACGTATAGGGTGTGACGCCTGCCCGGTGCCGGAAGGTTAATTGATGGGGTTATTCTTCGGAAGAAGCTCTTGATCGAAGCCCCGGTAAACGGCGGCCGTAACTATAACGGTCCTAAGGTAGCGAAATTCCTTGTCGGGTAAGTTCCGACCTGCACGAATGGCGTAACGATGGCCACACTGTCTCCACCCGAGACTCAGTGAAATTGAAATTGCGGTTAAGATGCCGTATACCCGCGGCTAGACGGAAAGACCCCGTGAACCTTTACTACAGCTTTGCACTGAACTTTGAACCTACTTGTGTAGGATAGCTGGGAGGCATCGAAGCGTGAACGCCAGTTTGCGTGGAGCCAACCTTGAAATACCAGCCTGGTATGTTTGGAGTTCTAACCTCGTTCCCTTATCGGGAATAGGGACAGTGTATGGTGGGTAGTTTGACTGGGGCGGTCTCCTCCCAAAGAGTAACGGAGGAGCACGAAGGTACACTAAGTATGGTCGGACATCATACGGTTAGTGCAATGGCAAAAGTGTGCTTGACTGCGAGACAGACACGTCGAGCAGGTACGAAAGTAGGTCATAGTGATCCGGTGGTTCTGAATGGAAGGGCCATCGCTCAACGGATAAAAGGTACTCCGGGGATAACAGGCTGATACCGCCCAAGAGTTCACATCGACGGCGGTGTTTGGCACCTCGATGTCGGCTCATCACATCCTGGGGCTGTAGCCGGTCCCAAGGGTATGGCTGTTCGCCATTTAAAGTGGTACGCGAGCTGGGTTTAGAACGTCGTGAGACAGTTCGGTCCCTATCTGCCGTGGGCGTTGGAAATTTGAGAGGAGCTGCTCCTAGTACGAGAGGACCGGAGTGGACGTACCCCTGGTGTTCGGGTTGTCATGCCAATGGCATTGCCCGGTAGCTATGTACGGACGGGATAACCGCTGAAAGCATCTAAGCGGGAAGCCCCCCTCAAGATTAGATTTCCCTGGACTTTAAGTCCCTGAAGGGCCGTAGAAGACCACTACGTTGATAGGTTGGGTGTGGAAGTGCAGTAATGTATGAAGCTAACCAATACTAATTGCCCGTGAGGCTTGACCATATAACCCCAAGTAAGTTGGGCGCGCATAAGAACCAATACTTTACTTCCCGAATTAGCTTACCCGAAAAGTAAGCAGCCAGTTATGCCTGGCGGCCATAGCGAGTTGGCACCACCTGTTCCCATCCCGAACACAGAAGTGAAACAGCTCAGCGCCGATGATAGTGTGGGAGTTCCCATGTGAAAGTAGGTCACTGCCAGGCTTTAATACAAAAAAAGAGCTCATCCAATCGGATGGGCTCTTTTTTTTGTATTGAGGTTTGGAATTGTTCTGTCTTGAATCGGGAAAACAAAAACACCGGGAGTGTTTTTGGACGCCGTCAGGCGCCCGAAGGGCTGAGCCCATGGATGGGCTCAGTCAAAGTAGGTCAATGCACAAACTACTTCTTCAGGGTGGCCTTTTTTATTATTTGAAGTTTAGATAGTGTGACCTACTTGAACGGAGTGACAAAAACGCCAGGACAGGCAATGCTCCCAGCATTGCTTCTGCATACACTCCATCCATGGAGATAAGCGTTTTTGCATGAGCGAAGCGAGCCCGAAGGGTCAGCCACAGGGAGGTGGCTGATAAAGTAGGTCACTGCCAGGCTTTAATATAAAACGATACCCGGTCCTCATAAAGGCCCGGGTATTTTTTTGTCTTGAAGGTTGGCTTTAATCCTGCCTGAGCATGGGAACACCCCATGTGACATTATCGCCAGGACATGCAATGTTCCAGACATTGCTTTGCATACACTCCGTCCATGGAGATAAGCGATAATGGACGCCGCCAGGCGTCCGAAGGATGAAGAGCATGGAGGCACTTCATCAAAGTAGGTTAACGATAACCGCTTATGCGCTCTAGGCACACATCAACTCCCTGTAAATAAATGTCGGGCTTTTACATAAAACACCAAGTCGATATCAGGCATATTGAGTGATATTCATGTGAGTTAGAAGTTAACCATTTGAAGACAAAAAAGGCTCCGTTTAATGACACGAGACCTTTCTAATATTTATTTGATGTGCCAAAAAATAAATCTTTCATAGAACTTGATCTATTTACCAATAATAGTAAGGATAACCAAATCGTGGATGGTGCCAATATCTATTGTGGTAACCATAATAGGGATAAAAACCGTTATAAAAGAACGGATCATAAAAAGGATCTCGCTGAATCGGCTGATACGGTTGCCACTTATACATCGATGAAACTTCTAATACAGGCATGATCAGCTCTTTCTGGTCTACTTTTCTTGTATCCTCTCCATTTAGTGTGCCGGTAAAAGTCAGTAAGGTTCCTTTTTTGTAAACAACAGGATCAATAAATTCTGTTGTTTTTGCCAGAAAACGGCCATCACTTGAGTGATTTATAATTGGTTTACCGTAATGGTTAAGTGGATATTGAACAATTTGCAGAATCGATGCATCATTATTATTTTCCACACTGACTACTTCACCACCCCAGCGAACATTCTGATTAGCAAAGTTTTCAATATGTCCCTGGATTTCGTTAAGTTGTAGATCGTTACTCGGAGCGGTCGTGATTTGCTTTGGGATATTACTACAACCTGACAGTAAAACTAGTACAAAACTTATCACGGAAAATGCAGACATCTGTTTCATTGGCTGAACCCTTGAAAATTGATTTTACCTATTTAGAACAAAACCAATGTAGTATAAGTTTCATAAATAGACTATTAGCGAAGGTGTTTATATATTTAGGGAGTTTTTTCCTAAAAGTGCTGGACGATTTTAATAAATACTGATAATCTTACTGACAATTTTCTGGTTAAACCTCCCATACTTCATATAATCGCGCTCCCCGCGCGCATCCAAGGTAATCCTGATTTTAAAACCCATTTTAGGTAATACATGAATCTGACAGAACTGAAAAAGCAGTCCGCTGCTGAATTAATGGAACTTGCACTTTCCATGAATCTTGAGGGCCTTGCCCGTAATCGAAAACAAGAACTAATATTTGCACTTGTTAAAGCACATGCCAAACAAGGGGATGACGTCTACACTACGGGCGTTTTAGAATTATTACCGGATGGTTTTGGCTTCTTACGTTCACCTGAAGACTCCTATGTAGCTGGACCTGATGATATATATGTTTCACCCAGCCAAATCCGCCGATTTCACTTAAGAACTGGTGATACCATTAAAGGTAAAATTCGTCCACCTAAAGACAGTGAACGTTATTTTGCTCTAGTGAAAGTTGATGAGATCAACTACGAAAAACCAGAAAACTCCCGTAACAAAGTCCCATTTGAAAACCTCACGCCATTGTTTGCCAATGAAAGATTTAATCTTGAGCGCGGCAATGGCAGTACTGAGGATTTGACAGCTCGTATTATCGATTTGGCTGCACCAATTGGTAAAGGGCAACGTGGTTTGGTTGTCGCGCCACCAAAATCTGGCAAGACCATGATCTTGCAATCAATAGCTCAATCAATCGCCTCAAATTATCCTGAAAGCGATCTGATTGTATTATTGATTGATGAACGTCCGGAAGAAGTCACAGAGATGCAACGTTCTGTAAGAGGAGAGGTTGTCTCAAGTACCTTTGACGAACCGGCAACACGACACGTGCAAGTTGCAGAAATGGTCATTGAGAAAGCGAAGCGCCTTGTAGAACATAAGCATGACGTCGTTATTCTGTTAGATTCAATCACCCGTTTAGCGCGTGCATATAATACAGTATCACCCTCATCCGGGAAGGTCCTTACTGGCGGTGTCGATGCAAATGCTCTGCAACGTCCCAAACGTTTCTTTGGCGCGGCCCGAAATATAGAAGAAGGTGGAAGTTTAACCATTATCGCAACGGCCCTGATTGAAACAGGATCACGTATGGACGAGGTTATTTTCGAAGAATTCAAAGGCACAGGTAATATGGAAGTGTTACTTGAACGGAAATTGGCTGATCGTCGTATTTATCCTGCGATTAATGTTACGCGTTCAGGCACACGCCGTGAAGAATTACTGACTAATGAAGAAGATCTTCAGAAGCTGTGGATCTTACGTAAGATTCTGGCTCCAATGGAACCTATTGAAGCAATGGAATTTCTGATGGATAGGCTAAAATCGACCAAAACCAATGTTGAGTTTTTTGACTCAATGAAGCAAGGGTAATTATCGATTTGTTGTCTGGTCAAGCTGTGCCTCCAGCCATTTTTTTAATGGGTCCGACGGCCGCAGGTAAAACAGATCTGGCACTATTTCTGGCTCAGAATCTACCCGTAGAAATTATCAGTGTGGATTCTGCTCTTGTTTATAAACAAATGGATATTGGCACAGCCAAACCGGATGCATTGACTCTGCAGAAGTATCCCCATCACCTGGTGAATATTCTGGATCCTACAGAGGCCTATTCTGTGGGAAGATTTCGTCAGGAAGCGTTGGCGTTAATGGCTGATATCTCGCAACGGGGAAAAATTCCATTATTGGTTGGTGGAACAATGCTGTATTTTAAAACATTACAATATGGCATTGCAGACTTACCAGAAGCTGACACCCAAGTCCGGTCAAAACTGGAGAATGAGCTTCAGCAATTTGGCTTGACGTATTTGCATAATCGGCTGGCAGAAATAGATCCTGTTTCGGCAAAACGTATTCATAATAATGATCCGCAAAGATTATTACGTGCCTTGGAAGTTTATGAGATTTCTGGAAAATCATTGACTGAATTAACCAAAGATTCAGATTTTTTATTGCCCTATGAAGTCATAAAAATAATTCTATCGCCTTTCGATCGAAAAATTCTTCATCAACGAATCGCTAAAAGATACGAAACAATGATGCAAGCCGGATTTATTGATGAAGTCAGAAAACTGTATCGGCGTGAAGATTTGCATCAAGGATTGCCATCAATTCGTGCTGTAGGCTACCGACAGGCATGGTCTTTTCTGCGCGCAGAGTATGACGAAGCCACCTTTATTGAAAAAGCAATTATTGCTACAAGGCAAATGGCGAAACGTCAGCTGACTTGGTTAAGAGCCCAAAAAGATGGTGTCTGGTTTGACAGTGGTACAGATTTACCAGAACAGCAGGTATTGGATTTTATATGTTACAAGCTGGCTGAATCCGATAATGCTTGACGATTCTGTGCAGCCTTTTAGAATGCCTAATATACAACTTGAAGTTTTAACAATAATAACAACGATGGAGTCGACAATGGCTAAAGCCCAATCCTTGCAGGATCCTTTTTTAAATGCATTACGTCGAGAAAATGTTTCAGTTTCAATATATCTGGTAAATGGTATTAAACTACAGGGCCAGATTGATTCCTTCGATCAATTTGTAATTTTACTGAAGAATTCAGTTAATCAAATGGTCTATAAACATGCCATTTCGACTATTGTGCCTGCAAGAAATGTTCAGATAACCCAAGAAGAATAAGGGAGTTTATTGATTGTTTGATCGGCCTGATAGCAATGCAGCATTTGAAGAGAATTCCGAACAGGAATCAGTTGTTTTAGTTCACCTTGATTTTAATGATCGGGGTTTTGATGAAAAACAACAGGAGTTCCTCGAACTGGTTAATTCAACAGGTACCAATATATCAGCCGTAGTACATGGCAAACGTCAGCGTCCTGATTCAAAGTACTTCGCCGGTTCTGGCAAGGTAGAAGAAATAGCTGAACTTGTAGCAGCCAATGACGCTGCTGTAGTGATTTTTAACCACGAACTATCCCCCAGCCAGGAACGAAATCTTGAACAGAGGTTAAAGTGCAGGGTATTAGGCCGTACCGGCCTGATTCTGGACATCTTTGCTCGAAGAGCCCGCTCGCATGAAGGTAAACTCCAGGTTGAACTCGCACAATTGCAGCACCTTTCCACCCGGCTGGTTCGTGGATGGACTCACTTGGAAAGACAAAAAGGTGGTATTGGTTTACGTGGTCCCGGTGAAACACAATTAGAAACAGATAGAAGGCTGCTTGGGCAACGAATAAAGTCACTTAAAAAGCGTCTTGATAAAGTCCGCTCACAACGAGATCAGGGAAGACGTTCCAGACAACGTTCGGGGATACCTGTTGTTTCTTTGGTGGGTTATACCAACGTAGGTAAATCAACGCTTTTTAATCGAATGACGGCTTCTGATGTGTATGCTGATGATCGTTTGTTTGCGACATTGGATCCTACATTGCGTCGATTAAGATTAGCAGATACGGAACCACTGATAATTGCTGATACAGTCGGATTCATTCGCCAGTTACCGCATGATTTAGTTGAATCTTTCAGTTCCACTTTGGAAGAAACACGGGATGCTTCTCTGCTATTACATGTTGTAGACGCAGCTGCCCTCGACAGGGATGAGTTGATGAAACATGTAGACGATGTTCTGCAGCAGATAGGTGCTGACGAGTTACCGCAATTGATTATTTATAACAAAATTGATCGCCTGGAAAATGTTCAGCCAAAAATTGAACGGGATCAGCAAGGAAAAATACGTCGTATCTGGCTTTCTGCGCAAATAGGCGAAGGCCTGGATCTACTGAGGATGGCATTACAAGAATATTTTCCTGAGCAACTCTCAGCGATTGAATCAGTCAATTAAAACGGACTTTTGGTTGCTATCGGCAACCATGTCCGTAAAATAGATTCATTCGGTTTCGACATTGAAAATCATAAATTAAATTTTGGAGCGGTGCATGGCTTGGAATGAACCCGGTAGTGGTGATAAAGACCCATGGGGTAAGCGTGGTGGCGGCAATGAAGGCCCCCCTGATCTGGATGAAGTAGTAAAAAATCTACAGCGTAAGTTTGCCGGGATGTTTGGCGGCAAAGGTGGTGGGAATAATTCTCAACCGCCAGAAGGTAACAATAAAGCCGGATCTATTGGTGCAGGCTTAATCGCCACTATTATCTTATTGGTGTGGTTGTTATCCGGCATTTACATTGTCGAACCTGCTGAGCGTGGTGTCGTTTTACGCTTTGGTCAGTACAGTCACACTTCCATGCCTGGTCCTCATTGGCATTTTCCTTATCCAATAGATAAGGTTGAGGTGGTCGATGTTGCCAAAATACGTTCAGTTGAGATTGGTTATCGTTCAGCAGGAGGCAGACCAGAAAGCAATGTTTTGTCTGAGTCTTTGATGTTGACCAATGACGAAAATATTGTGGATTTAAAGATCGCTGGCCAATATCGCATTAACGATGCGGCGCAATATCTTTTTAATGTGCGTACTCCAGACACCATTCTCCGTCAAATGATGGAAAGTGCCGTTCGTGAAGTTGTTGGTCAATCGACAATGGACTTTGTATTAACTGAGGGACGGAGTGAAGTTGCCACCCGTACTGAACAACGCTTGCAAGCCATGCTGGATGCACATGCTACCGGTTTGACAGTTACCAGTGTCAGTATGCAGGATGTTCAACCGCCTGAGCAGGTTCAGTCAGCTTTTGCAGACGTGGTCAAAGCGCGTGAAGATGAAGTCAGACAGAAAAATGAAGCCGAAGCTTATGCAAATGATATTATTCCTCGAGCTCGTGGACAGGCTTTCCGTGACATTCAGGAAGCCGAAGCTTATAAGAGTCAGGTGGTTGCAAAAGCGAATGGTGAAGCCAGCCGTTTTGTTCAGGTTATGACCGAATATGAGAAAGCCCCGTTAATAACCCAGGAACGTCTCTATATTGATGCTATGGAGTCAGTCTACAGCCGCAGTCAGAAAGTGATGGTAGATATTGATAGTGGTGGAAACAATGTTCTTTATTTGCCTTTGGATAGAATGCGTAGCAGCAGTAATAGTGCTCCTCGAGTGGATTTAAATAACCTGAATTATCCGGCAACTAATAACAACACTACATCCACCACAAATTCCTCTGCTCAGGATGGATCGCGTAGTCGGGGAGGACGTTAATCATGAGTTCTAAATTTACTGCTATTATTTTTATTGTTGTTCTGGCATTGATCACACTGAGTTCAGCTATCTTTTTTGTGGATGAACGTGAACGCGTTATATTGTTGCGTTTAGGTCAAATTGAGCATGCTGATTTTGAGCCGGGCATTCATTTCAAAATTCCCTTTGTTAATGAGGTTCGTCGTTTTGATGGTCGTATTCTCAGTCTTGACGCTACTCCAGCACGTTACCTGACGGGTGAAAAGAAAAACGTTATTGTGGATTCTTTTATCCTTTGGCGAATTTCAAATGTTGCCGACTACTTCACCTCTATGGGTGGAGATGAAGAAAGTGCCAAATTACGGATATCACAAATCATTAAAGACGGTTTACGTGCCGAATTTGGACGGCGGACTATTCAGGAAGTAGTTTCTGGCGAACGTTCAGAAATGGTCAGTGGTTTGATGGATGAGGCAAACCGGATTTCAAATGAGTTTGGCATTGAAGTCGTTAATGTTCGTATTAAACGTATTGACTTGCCCACTGAAGTCAGTTCATCAGTCTATACACGGATGGAAGCTGAACGTGAAAGGGTAGCGAAAGATTTACGATCACGCGGTGCAGAAGAAGCGGAAAAAATTCGTTCAGATGCAGATAGACAAC
The DNA here is from genome assembly GCF_000260985.4 of Methylophaga nitratireducenticrescens. Classification (NCBI taxonomy): domain Bacteria; kingdom Pseudomonadati; phylum Pseudomonadota; class Gammaproteobacteria; order Thiotrichales; family Piscirickettsiaceae; genus Methylophaga; species Methylophaga nitratireducenticrescens. The sequence continues at coordinate 2,351,512 of NC_017857.3, read as the reverse complement.
GTACTGTTATTTTAGCAGAAGCCAATCGCCAGTCTGAAATGTTGCGAGGTGAAGGTGATGCAATAGCAACCCAAATTTATGCGGATGCCTACAGTCAAAATGAAAACTTTTATTCATTCTATCGCCGTTTAGGGGCCTATAAGCATATCTTCCAAGGGGAAGACATGCTGGTCATTGAACCCAAAGGTGACTTCTTTAGCAGTTTTAGTGACCTGAATACATTGGAGCAGTGAATGATTCGCTGATTCACAGCCTCTGGCTTGCTACAGCATTAATGTTGATTATTGAAGGGGTTTTACCATTTATAAACCCCGCAGCATTAAAGCGAGTGTTGCTCCAGGTTGTTTCGATGACAGATCAGCATCTACGTATAACGGGGTTGCTGAGCATGGTCGCTGGCGTGCTGATTTTATACTGGGTTAATTAATTTACATGACACTAAAAGAAAGTTGGTTGCTCCCAGAGGGCATCGATGAGTTAATGCCAGAAGAGGCTACACAACTTGAACGAATGCATCGTTTATTAGTTGATCGCATGCAAAGCTGGGGCTACCACCTTGTTGTACCTCCTTTGATAGAGTATTTGGATTCTTTACTAACGGGAACTGCAAAAACCCTTGATTTGCAAACTTTTAAACTGATCGACCAGTTATCTGGCAGGTTGCTTGGAGTGCGTGCCGATATGACGCCTCAAGTTGCGCGAATTGCTGCTCATCGATTACGCAATAATGCAGAGATATTACGTCTTTGCTATATCGGTAGCGTATTGCATACATTACCTGCCAGCCAAGCCAGTTCACGTAACCCTATCCAGTTAGGAGCTGAAATATACGGTCACGCTGGTCCTGAGAGTGATATGGAAAGTATCCAACTTATGGTCGAACTGCTTGAGATTAGTGGTGCTACCGGTTCGATCTCTTTGGATATCGGCCATGTTGGTATTTATCGAGGATTGGCAGATTACGCTGAATTAGATCAAGAACAGGAGCAAGCAATCTTTTCTGCCATGCAACGCAAGGCTTTGCCGGAAATACTCAATTTATTATCAGGATATGCCATTACTGAAACGGCTAGAAGTATGTTGGCAGCTCTGTCTGAACTAAACGGTGATGTCAGTGTACTGGATAAAGCAAAACAGATATTACATGATGCACCTGATTCAGTATTAAATGCTCTCGACACACTCGTTGTTCTGGCTGAGATGGCAAAACAACGGTTACCCGGCATCCAGTTGAATTTCGACTTGGCTGAGCTTCGAGGCTATCACTACCATACCGGCGTAGTTTTTGCGGCATATCAATCAAATTCGGCACAGGCGATTGCTCTTGGTGGCCGATATGACGATATCGGTCAGGATTTCGGTCATGCTCAACCGGCGACAGGCTTTAGTCTGGATTTGAAAAAACTGGTGACCCGTTTTCCTAAGCCGACTGAAAAGCGTCAGACCATATCGACAGTGTGGTCAATGGATCCACAACAACTGGAATGGGTCACAAACTTACGTGAACAGGGCAATATTGTCGTATTTGAGTTGCCTGGCAGTAAAACTCCAAGCGAAAAAAAATTGATTCAACAAGATGGCCGCTGGCAAGTGGTCGAGACAGGAACTAACACGCGTGGCTAAAAATATTGTAGTAATCGGCTCCCAATGGGGTGATGAAGGGAAAGGCAAAGTTGTTGATTTACTGACTGACAGCGTTTCCGCTGTAGTACGTTTTCAAGGTGGGCATAATGCAGGACATACCTTGGTCATTGAAGGTAAAAAAACTATTTTGCATTTGATACCATCCGGTATCTTACGTGAGCATGTTCAGTGTCTTATCGGCAACGGTGTGGTGTTATCACCCGAAGCATTAATCAAAGAAATGAATGAATTAGAATCGAATGGGATCCCGGTTCGACAACGACTGAAAATCAGTGCTGCCTGCCCATTGATTCTGCCATATCATGTTGCACTTGATGTTGCCAGAGAGTCACGTCGTGGTAAAGATGCGATTGGTACGACTGGCCGTGGTATTGGTCCTGCGTATGAAGATAAAGTGGCACGAAGGGGATTGCGTCTGAGCGATCTTGCCAATGAGCAAAAATTTGTGGATAAACTGCGTGAAGTAGTCAGTTTTCATAACTTTGCTTTGATTAATTATTACCAAGCAGCACCGGTGAGTTTTGAAAAAGTACGTGATGAAACCCTGGCTATGCGTGATGTGTTGCTACAGATGGTTGCCGATGTCCCAGCTATGCTTCAGCAGTATTATCTCAAAGGCGATCGCGTTATGTTTGAAGGGGCTCAAGGTGCCCTGCTGGACATTGATCATGGTACCTATCCCTATGTGACCTCATCCAATACCACTGCAGGTGGAAGCGCGACAGGTGCAGGAGTAGGGCCGTGTCATATTGATTACGTATTAGGTATAACCAAGGCATATGCCACTCGTGTAGGTGCTGGTCCATTTCCATCAGAATTAAGCTGTGGCATCGGTAAGCATCTATCTGAAAAGGGTCATGAAAAAGGTTCCACAACCGGTCGTGATCGCCGTTGTGGCTGGTTGGATATGGTAGCCTTAAAGCGTGCCAGCTGGATCAACAGTATAACGGGCTTATGTTTAACCAAACTGGATGTCTTGGATGGACTGGAAACCATTCGTTTATGTGTTGGTTATAAGCGTAGCGGTGAGGACGTAACTGTTTTACCACTGAGCGCAGATGAATTTGAAGGTTGTGAACCGGTTTATATCGATATGCCTGGTTGGCAGGATTCCACTTTGGGTATTACCCAATTTGATGCTTTACCGGAAAATGCTCGCAACTATATTGACAAAATTCAGGAGCTGGCCGGTGTGCCAATTGATATTATTTCTACAGGACCGGATCGTTGTGAAACTATTATTCGCCGTGATTTATTCAGCCTGTAAAATTAGCTAAAAATACAATAAAACGCCCTCCAAAGAGGGCGTTTTTGTTTATGAGGATTATTTTCTATCAGGCGAAATCGCGGCATATATTGCCGAATAATCAGTATTGTCCAAGCCCATTGAGATGGTTTTATCCAGCAGTCGACTGACGCCTTGTAAAGCGGTTGTGTCAAGCCGCAGTTGTTCCCCGACTTCAAGAAACAATTGAGTATCTTTTGCCAGATGTTTGGTTGGAAAATTGGGCTCGCTAAAATTCCGGTTGCGCATACGGTCCAGTTTTTTATCAAAAGTTGGCGCATAAAGAGCGCTTTCGCGGACAATCTGCATAAATTGTTCAACATCAATCTGATATTCTTCAATTAACGCCAGACTTAATGAAAATGTGACAGTCAGACCAGAAATTAACTGATTCATCGCTAACTTAACAGCAGCTCCCCGGCCTGTTGCACCGATATAACGCGGTGTTTCACCGATTATTTTCAACAGGGGAAGTGCCTGACGATAATTATCTTCCATTCCAGCGGCCATCAGAATCAGTTTGCCGCTACGGGCTTCCGGTAAACTCCCTAACACCGGGCATTCGAGATAAGCTGCTCCGGCACTGCTTAGCTGGGTTTCAATATGCTGAGATTGCTTTGGTGCAATCGTACCCATTTGAATAAATAACTTATCAATAAATGCGTTGGGCTCAACACTGTCCAAAACAGTAGCAATCGCATCAGCATCGCTTAGCAGTAAAATAACTATCTCGCTTTGCTCAACAGCTTCACTCGCAGTCCCACAAATTCGGGCGCCTTGGCTACTTAAATCTGCGATCTTTTCAATGCTTCGGTTATAAATGCTCAATTCACATTTCTGATTGAGAAGGTGTTCTGCAAGCGCCTTGCCCATCAAGCCTCCGCCAAGAATGCCTATTTTCATGATGATTCCTCTTTTTGCGTAACGAAAAAACTATTCTTACATAGATGCTGCGTGCGTTGTGGGATACAATATGCGGGCATTTACAGCCGCTACAGGGGAAAACTGTGTATAAAAAAAACATGAGCATCGCTGATTTTGATGACGAGTTGTTTCAAGCAATTGCAGCAGAAGAACAACGTCAGGAAGATCACATCGAATTAATTGCCTCTGAGAACTATACTAGCCCACGGGTAATGGAAGCTCAGGGCTCATTGTTAACCAACAAATACGCTGAAGGTTATCCCGGCAAACGTTACTATGGTGGTTGTGAGCACGTTGATACAGCTGAAACTTTGGCAATTGAACGGGCAAAAACTTTATTCGGAGCTGATTACGCTAACGTGCAGCCACATTCTGGTTCTCAAGCAAATGCTGCCGTTTATCTGGCTTTATTGCAACCAGGTGACACCATTCTTGGAATGAGTTTGGCTCATGGTGGGCACTTGACCCACGGCGCCAAAGTCAGTGCATCTGGAAAAATTTATAATTCTGTGGTTTACGGTATCAGCTCTGATTCTGGTGAAATTAACTACGATGAAGTCGAGAAACTGGCTAAAGAACACCAGCCAAAAATGATCGTTGCAGGTTTTTCAGCCTACTCACGTCTTATCGATTGGCAAAAATTCCGTGATATTGCTGACTCAGTAGGTGCATATTTACTGGTTGATATGGCCCATGTTGCGGGATTGGTAGCCGCTGGACTGTATCCAAATCCGGTACAAATTGCTGATGTGACCACAACTACCACTCATAAAACATTAAGAGGTCCACGTGGTGGTTTGATTTTGGCAAAATCCAATCCCGAGCTTGAGAAAAAACTGAACTCCGCTGTCTTTCCGGGATTTCAGGGGGGCCCGTTAATGCATGTGATTGCGGCAAAAGCGGTGGCGTTTAAAGAAGCAATGTTACCGGAGTTCAAAACCTATCAACAGCAAGTCGTCAAAAACGCTCAGGCGATGGCCAAAGTCTTTATGGCCCGTGGCTATGATGTGATTTCTAAAGGAACCGATGACCATTTGTTCCTGGTCAGCTTTATTGAAGCGGGACTGACCGGTAAAGAAGTCGATGCCTGGTTGGGTAATGCCCATATTACGGTCAATAAAAATGCTGTGCCTAACGATCCGCAATCACCCTTTGTGACATCAGGCATCCGTGTCGGAACACCTGCGGTTACCACACGTGGTTTCAGCGAGCAGGATTGCACCGATTTGGCTGGCTGGATGTGTGATGTTATTGATAGTCATGGTGATGAAAAAGTGATTGCAGCTATTCGTGACAAAGTCACGACGATCTGTAAACGATTGCCAGTTTATTCATAAGTTTGAGCTGACTGATGCGTTGCCCGTTTTGCGGAGCTGAAGATTCTAAAGTCGTTGATTCGCGCCTTTCTTCCGAGGGGGATGCGATTCGACGTCGTCGTATGTGTCAGGAATGTAATGAGCGGTTTACCACTTATGAAACCGCTGAGCTGAGTTTGCCAAGGTTGATTAAGCGCGATGCCACCCGTGAAGCGTTTGACGAAAATAAATTACGTGCTGGGATAATGCGTGCTTTGGAAAAACGTCCTGTCAGCACTGATGCGATTGACCATTCAGTAAAAACCATCACTCGACGGTTATGGGCAACGGGTGAAAGAGAAGTGCAAAGTCGTCTGGTGGGTGATTGGGTAATGGATGCATTACGTGAACTGGATGAAGTAGCATATGTCCGATTCGCTTCTGTTTATCGAAGCTTTCAGGATGTGAATGCGTTTCGGGAAGAAATTGAACGTATGGAAAATCGTGCATTATCTGATAAAGACAGCTGAATCTTACTATCAGCACCAGTTTGTGCCAACGCATCATTCGAATGCGATTACAATCATAACGAACGATAATCGGTGGAGGCACTCCCAATGAGCCAACACGAACAATTTATGGCACAGGCAATACAACTTGCCTGGAAAGGGTTATATACAGCAGATCCTAACCCACGCGTTGGCTGTGTGATTGTTAAAAATGATCAGATAATCGGCCAGGGGTGGCATCATCGCGCCGGTGAAGCTCATGCCGAGATAAATGCTCTGCATGATGCCGGACATGATGCAGAAGGCGCTGATTGTTATGTAACCCTTGAGCCCTGCAGTCATTTCGGACGAACTCCGCCATGTGCTGATGCTTTAATCCGCGCGGGAATTAAACGTTTATTTGTGGCAATGACTGATCCGAATCCGGTTGTTTCTGGAACGGGTATTAAGCGTATCGAACAGGCGGGTATTGAAGTTCATCAGGGGATTTTGCAATCCCAAGCGGAACAATTAAATCCAGGTTTCATTCAACGTATGCGCCTTGGCAGACCTTTTGTGCGAAGTAAAATAGCGATGAGCCTTGATGGTCGTACAGCAATGGCTTCAGGAGAAAGTAAATGGATAACCGGTCCTGAAGCACGAGCCGATGTACAGAAACTCCGTGCGCGGAGCTCAGCGATCCTGACAGGTGTCGGTACGGTGCTGGCAGATGATCCGTTACTTAACGTTCGTCATGTAGATGATTGGTATCCCCATGGTGAGAGCATTCGGCAACCGTTAAAAGTTATTGTCGACAGTGAGCTACGTATGCCGACTTCAGCCCGGATCCTCAATGACGCTAAAGTATTGTTGTTTACCGCATGTGAGCGAATGGTGCGCGCTGATGTGGAAACCCTTGTATTACCTGCACCAAATAATCAGGTTGATTTGAGCGGCATGCTGGCAGTACTGGCCAAGCGTGAAATTAATGAAGTAATGGTTGAAGCGGGGGCAGTGTTAAATGGTGCATTGTTACGTTCACAGTTAATTGATGAAATGATTTTTTATGTGGCACCAAAACTGATGGGGGATGCAGCCAGAGCAGTATTTCATCTGCCCGGCATGGATCGCATGGCGCAAAATATTCAATTACACATTACCGATATACGGGCAATTGGTCAGGACTGGCGTATTACTGCTGTCCCAGAGTACAACGAGGCTTTTTAAATATGTTTACAGGTATTATCGCGGCTGTAGGCCAGCTGAAATCACTGGAATCACGCGGCGGGGATCTTCGTTTGCATATTGATCCGGCCAAACTGGAGCTGACTGACGTAAAACTGGGCGATAGTATCGCCGTCAATGGCGTATGTCTTACCGTGGTTGAAATGTCGGCAAATCATTTACAGTTCGATGTTTCTCAGGAGACCTTACAACGTACAAGTCTGGGGCAATTAACAACCGGTAGTGAAGCTAACCTGGAAAAAGCCCTTGCGGTAGGTGACCGACTGGGTGGACATTTTGTCAGTGGTCATGTCGATGGTTTAGGTGAGGTTATCAGTAAAGCCGCCTCGGCAAGATCCTGGCAATATCGCATAAAAGTGCCTGCCGATCTGACACGATATATTGCTGAAAAAGGCTCCATTTCCATCGATGGTGTCAGTCTCACCGTAAATAGTATTTTCGAAGGTGGTTTTGATATCAATATCATCCCGCATACACTTGAAGAAACCATCATTAAATATTATCAGCCCGGCACCCGAGTCAACCTGGAAGTGGATCTGATTGCTCGTTATCTGGAACGTCTGCTACCTCAGACCGGCTCCACCATCAGCCGGGATTTTCTTACTCAACAGGGTTTTATTCGCTAAATGCAAATCAACAACACCCGGGAAATTATCGACGACCTCAAGCAAGGTAAAATGGTCATTATCATGGATGATGAAGATCGCGAAAATGAAGGTGATTTAATAATGGCCGCCGATAAAGTTAGCGCAGACGCTGTTAATTTCATGGCCAAATTTGGTCGTGGATTAATCTGTCTGACATTGACTGAAGATCGCTGCCGACAATTACGTTTGCCACTAATGGTGACCGATAATAAAACACCTTATGCTACCAACTTCACTGTTTCAATTGAAGCGGCTGATGGTGTGACAACCGGTATTTCTGCAGCCGATCGTGCATTAACCATAAAAAAAGCCGTAGCGCCCAAAGCCAAACCTGAAGACCTCGTGCAACCCGGACATATTTTTCCATTAAAAGCCCAACCTGGTGGCGTGTTAACCCGAGCAGGTCACACCGAGGCTGGTTGTGATTTGGCTTATCTGGCAGGCTGCACGCCTGCAGCTGTTATTGTTGAAATTCTTAATGATGATGGCACCATGGCGCGTCGTCCGGATTTGGAAAAGTTTGCCCAAACCCATCAGTTAAAGATTGGCACAATTGCCGATTTGATTAGTTACCGTTTGCAAAACGAAATGACGATTAAAGCCATGTCGACCTGTGAATTTCCAACCGAATATGGTGATTTCACCTTGCACAGTTATCAGGATGATGTAAGTGGTCAAACCCATCTGGCTTTAGTATATGGTGAAATTGATGCAGAACAGGAAACATTGGTACGTGTGCATATGGCTGATCCTCTAGGGGATTTACTGGCATCAAAACGTGAACCCACCCATTGGCCTTTACCGGATGTGATGCAACGAATCCAGCAAGCCGGAAAAGGTGTTCTGGTGGTATTACGACAGCCAGAACAGAACAAACAACTGGCTGCAAAAATTGCCCGTTATCAGCAGCAGGATCAAGGTGAAGCCGCGCCCTTTAAAGCCAGCTGGGATTTGAGAACCTTTGGTGTTGGCGCGCAGATCCTTGCTGATTTGGGCATACGTAAAATGCGGGTGATTGGCACTCCAACCAAGTTAACCGGTGTTTCCGGTTTTGGACTTGAATTAACCGGGTATGTAGAAGACTGAGCCAGTATTCGTGAGTAATCATATTTACATTGTGGCTGGTGAGGCCTCGGGCGAAGCTCATGCCGCTCGCCTGGTGGCTGCATTAAAGCAGCAGCAACCCTCAATCTATATAACGGGTATTGGTGGTGACAAAATGCGGGCTGCTGGTGCCGATATCGGTATTGACTTTGCTGAATTGGCGGTGATGGGCTTGGTGGAGGTTATTAAGCGTTACCCCAAAATCAAAAACATTTTTAATCAGGTGGTTGCCGAATTACGTCGTCAACCACCGGATTTGCTAATCCTGATCGATTATCCCGGCTTTAATCTTAAACTGGCAAAACAGGCCAAGAAACTCGGCATTAAAGTTTTGTATTACATCAGCCCGAAAATCTGGGCCTGGCGGGCAGGGCGCATCGAACAAATCAAACGTGCTGTTGATCATATGGCTGTTTTATTTCCATTTGAACAGGAAATATATGAGAAGGCAGACGTTGCAGTTACCTGTGTAGGGCATCCTTTAGTAGACGCTGTACATACTGAGTTGTCCAAACCTGCAGCACGTGAAAAGTTCTCATTAGATAAGGATATTAGGGTTATTGGTTTATTTCCCGGCAGTCGTCGCAGTGAAATATCAGTCTTATTGCCAGTAATGCTGGAAGCTGCTGAACGTATTGAAAAACGGTATTTTCCAATTCAGATAGTGATTCCTCAGGCCCCAGGTATTGAGGAAAGCTTTCTGCAACAATATTTGGCTGGATCACGTTTAAATATAAGCGTTATCAAGAATGATTTTTATGAGGTTATTCAGACCTGTGATGCCATTGTCGCAGCCTCGGGAACAGTGACGCTAGAAATTGCATTGCTGGGTGTTCCTCATTTTATTACCTATAAAGTTTCTCCATGGAGTTACCGGATACTCAAACGCCTGGTGAAAATCCCGTATGTTGGGTTATGCAATATTGTGACAAAACAGCCGGCAATTAAAGAATTGCTCCAGGATGACGTTACGCCAGTTCGATTGGAGCAGCAGCTAATGGATTTGCTTACTCATCCCCAACGGCAGCAGCACGCTGAAAACATTCGTCAGCAGGTCAAACAAGCACTTGGCCCACCTGGTGGGGCGGTGAATGCTGCAAAACTTGTACTGAGTTTGATTTAATGCAGTCAGTTGTCTTAATTGCTGGAATAGATGAAGTTGGCAGGGGGCCTTTGGCAGGGCCAGTGGTGACCGCAGCAGTCATACTCGATCCTAATAAACCTATTACAGGATTGACCGATTCTAAAAAGCTCAGTGAAAAACGCCGCGAACAACTTGTACCGTTAATTGAAGAATATGCTTATGCGTGGGCGTTGGGCCGGGCAGAAGTGGAAGAAATTGATCAATTGAATATTTTGCAAGCCAGCTTATTGGCGATGCAACGTGCAGTGGCAGCTTTACCTTATGAGCTTGAACATGCCCTGGTTGATGGTAATTATGCTCCGCAATTAAACTGTCCGGTCACTACCATCATTAAAGGTGATCTAAGTGAGCCGTCCATAGCGGCTGCTTCAATATTAGCAAAGGTTGCCAGAGATCGTGAGATGTTGGTTTTGGATCAACTTTATCCCGGTTATGGTCTGGCTAAACATAAAGGCTATCCAACGGTACAACATCAACAAGCATTAATCGATTTAGGTCCTTCACCAATTCATCGACAGTCATTTGCACCGGTTCGCCGGGCAATGAGATAAATTGATGCAATTTCCAGATATCGCCTTTAAGCATGGTATTATTCGCACCTTATGCTTTCGATAAATTCACTCATCAATTCATTCAAACGGATCAAAGCCGGTAAAAAAAGCCGCGCCGCTGCCGAGGGAGCCGCACCACTTATTGTGCAGCGCTCTGATCATAATATTTCCCGACAGTTAATCAGTCCCAGTGCCTTAAAAGTGCTTTATACCCTTAAAGATGCTGGCTTTGAGGCCTATCTGGTGGGGGGCTGTGTACGGGATTTGTTATTGGGTTATGAACCTAAGGATTTTGATATCTCTACCAATGCTCTGCCGGAGCAGGTGCATCGGTTATTTCGTCGCAGCCAGTTAATTGGTCGTCGTTTCAAACTGGTTCACGTGCGCTTTGGGCGTGATGAGATTATTGAAGTAGCCACTTTCCGAGCGCCTCCTGAAGCTAAAAATCATGTCGATAAGCAAGGTCGTATCATGCAGGATAATGTGTACGGCACATTAGAGCAGGATGCGTGGCGACGTGATTTCACCATTAACGCCCTGTACTACAACATTCGTGACTTTTCGATTGTCGATTACACCGGCGGTATTGCCGATCTGCAGGCAGGTTTGATTCGGTTAATTGGTGATAAACCGGTCAGGTATCGTGAAGATCCTGTGAGAATGCTACGAGCTTTACGCTTTATGGCCAAATTAGGGCTAAAACTGGAAGCTGAGACCGAACAATTAATTGTGGATCTGGCTCCATTACTCAGCGACATTCCTCCGGCAAGATTATTTGATGAAACCTTAAAGCTATATTTAAGTGGTCAGGCGGCAGTAACTCACGAGTTACTTTGTCACTACGGTGTGTTTGATCATCTTTATCCCCAAACCGCAGCCTTATTACATCAGGAAAATAACGGTTTTCCACGTACGTTGCTGATGAAAGCGCTGGAAAATACCGATAAAAGACTGGCTGACAATAAACCGGTTACGCCCGCGTTTCTGTTCGCTGCTTTATTATGGGAGCCATTACGGCAACGTTGGCTTGAACTGAGTAACGAAATGCCCGAAATTCCGGCGATGCAACGTGCTGCTGGAGAGGTGTTGTCTGAGCAGATACAAACGGTTGCTATACCCAAACGTTTCAGCCTGGTCACTCGTGATATCTGGACCATGCAACCACGATTGACACGTCGCCAGGGAAAACGGGCTTTTACTCTGTTGTTACATCCCAAGTTTCGTGCTGGTTACGACTTTCTGGCATTGCGGGCTCAATCCGGTGAACCTCTGCAAGAGCTGACTGACTGGTGGACTACCTTTCAGCAGACATCTGCTACTACGCAGACCGAAATGGTTAACGCTTTAGGTAGCGGCGGAGAGACAGATAAACGTAAACCCCGCCGTCGCCGTCGACGTAAACCTGCTAATAAAAAAGTTGAATAATGCTAGTTTATATTGGACTCGGCAGTAATCTGCAAAACCCCGTGCAACAGATTAAAACGGCAATAAATGATTTACACTCATTAGCCGGAATCACCATCATCACAGTATCCTCATTGTATCAGAGCCCGCCTATGGGTCCAGCCGATCAGCCAGATTACATTAATGCGGTGATCTCACTGGAAACCGCTCTCAGTCCACATCAGTTACTTGATGCTTTACAATCTGTTGAACAACTCCATGGACGCGAACGAAAGCGGCATTGGGGTGAACGGACGCTGGATTTGGATATTTTGCTCTACGGTGATCAAATATTAGATGATGAGCGACTGACAATACCGCACCCAGGCATGCATGAGCGGGCATTTGTGTTATATCCATTGGCCGAAATAGCACCGGATATTGAGATTCCCGGCATAGGTGCTTTGCAGCAAATATTGCTCTCCTGCCCGCAAGGTGATTTACAACAAGTGGATAAAATTAGCTTATGAAAACATTGCCACATCGCTATATTGTTGTCGAAGGTCCTATTGGTGTCGGCAAAACCCATCTGGTTAAAAGGTTGGCTGACAGCTTTTCTGGCAACACCTTGTTGGAAGCACCGGAACAGAATCCCTTTCTGGAACGTTATTACCTGCACCCCAAACAATCGGCATTACCCACGCAATTGAGCTTCTTGATGCAACGTGTCAAATTAGCTAAAACACTGCAACAGGATGATTTATTCACCTCATTGCATGTTGCTGATTTCATGCTGGAAAAAGACCGTTTGTTTGCCCAGATATCTCTCGATGATGATGAACTGGCCTTATACAACATGGTTTACGATAATTTGACCATGCACCATCGGACGCCGGATCTGGTGATTTATCTGCAAGCCTCACTGCCGATCCTGAAAAACCGGATTTCGCAGCGTGGTATCAGTTATGAACAGCATGTTGAGGATGCTTATCTGAAACGATTGGCCGATTCCTATGCTGACTTTTTCCATTATTACGATGCTTCTCCACTATTAATCGTTAATGCTGAGCAAATTGATTTAGTGAAAAGTGAAGCCGATTATCAGCAGTTACTGGATCAAATTTGTACTATCCAGAGTGGTCGCCAGTATTACAATCCTTTGCCAGTGAAAGAGAAAAGCTCATGAGCCGTACCAGTCTCAATCAGCTGCGTAAAATGAAAGCCGAGCATAAAAAAATCGCCGTGCTGACGGCATATGATTCAAGCTTTAGTCACGTTCTTGAACAGGCCGGGGTGGATATTGTATTGGTTGGTGATTCACTGGGTATGGTTATTCAGGGGCAGGAAAGTACTTTACCGGTTACCATTGACCACATGATTTACCATACTGCCAATGTGGTTCGTGGCAGTGAGCGTCTGTTTGTGATCACTGATATGCCATTTATGAGCTATGCCAATATTGATCAGGCTTTGCACAATGCAGCCCGATTAATGGCCGAAGGCGGGGCGCAGATGGTCAAACTGGAAGGTGGAGCAGAGCTGGTTGACTTAATCACCGCCTTAACCCAGCGTGGCATTCCGGTTTGTGGGCATCTGGGGTTATTACCTCAGTCAGTGCATAAGCTGGGTGGTTATCTGGTTCAGGGAAGAGAGCAGTCTACTGCAGATAAAATTCTGCAGGATGCAATTAGTTTGGAAAAAGCGGGTGCCGATATGCTGGTATTGGAATGCGTCCCTGCGGCATTGGCGAAGATTATCAGTGAAGCGCTTACGATTCCTGTTATTGGCATTGGCGCTGGAGCTGACTGTGATGGACAGGTTTTGGTATTGCACGATATGTTAGGTATCACTGCTGGTAAACGTCCGCGTTTCAGTTATGATTTCCTGGCCGACAGTGGTCACATCCCTGCAGCAATAAGTCGTTATGTGGAAGCCGTTAAAAATGGTGAGTTTCCCACAGCTGAGCAACAGTATTAATGCAAATTGTTGAATCGATTCTGGGCCTGCGTGGTCAGATAAAGACCTGGCGTGCTGAACATCAGACTATTGCCTTTGTGCCGACCATGGGAAACCTTCATGACGGGCATATTTCTCTGGTCAAAAAAGCTCAGACCCTGGCTGACAAAGTGGTGGTCAGTATTTTTGTTAATCCATTGCAGTTTGATGACAAACAGGATTTAGCCAACTATCCCCGGACGTTGCAGGCAGATATTGAAAAGCTGACTCAGGTGGGCTGTAATCTGTTATTTACGCCTGATAATGAGGTGATGTATCCACAGGGCAAGGATTTTCATACCTTTATCCATGTGCCCGGTATGGATGACAAGCTCTGTGGCCTGGAGCGTCCCGGACACTTTGATGGTGTTGCCACCGTCGTCACCAAATTCTTCAATATAGTGCAGGCCGATGTTGCGGTGTTTGGTGAAAAGGATTACCAGCAATTATTGCTGATTCGTAAACTGGTGGCTGATTTGAACTTGCCGATTAAAATCGTGGGCGCAGCTACTGTAAGAGAAGATAATGGTCTGGCGATGAGTTCACGTAATCAGCATTTAAACGAAATGCTGAAACAGCAAGCCGCAGCGTTGTATTCAAATCTGCTTGAACTCAAACAACAGCTGGAGTCTGGCAACCAGGACTATTCGGCTTTACTGGCTCAAGCCCATACGCAATTAACTGCTTCCGGGTTTACATTGGATTATATTGATATTCGTCGGGCAGAAGATTTGCAATTGGTTAATCCTGAAGTGGATAAAAAGTTGCGGTTACTGGCGGCGGGACGTGTGGGCAGTGTACGGTTGATTGACAATATTGCCTGTAACCTTGCTTGAGCATTGTTAAAAAGCGATAATATACGGCTTACTAACGGAATTTTGCCAGCTATGCATCTGACACTGTTAAAAGCTAAATTACATCGTGCCTGTGTAACCCATTCTGAACTGGAATATGAGGGTTCATGCGCGATTGATGGCAAATTACTCGAAGCCGCCGGCATTCACGAGTATGAACAAATTCATATTTACAACGTCGCTAATGGCGAACGTTTCGTGACGTATGCCATTCGTGCTGAAGACGGTTCTAATATCATTTCAGTTAACGGTGCTGCGGCACATAAAGCCTCTCCGGGTGATCGGATTATTATCTGTGCCTATACCGCAATGGATGCAGAAGAACTGAAAAGCTTTAAACCGACGCTGGTATATCTCAATGAAAATAATGATATTACCCATATGCGTCATGCCATCCCTGTTCAAGCAGCCTGATTAAAACCCTCCAGATATAAAGGTTTGCGAGACTGTCACCGAACAGTCATCAAACCGTTATTTTTTTGTCATAGGTGTTCTCTAGACTTTGCAGCATGAAGTTACCAGAGAAACCATATGCTCAATATTGAACAAGCTGTTCAACAAAAATTTCCCAATTTTCAAAATCAAAAACCTTGGGTCAGAAAACCGACGTTAGGCTTTCTCCGAAAAATCACTCACGAACAGGAAGTCAATCGTTTCCTGGAGCAGCATAAACAGCTTGAAGGTTTTGATTTTATTGATGAAGTACTGGATTACTTCAATTTCAGTTATAGCATTACCCATCGCCACCGAAATAATATTCCAGCCACTGGCCGCGTGGTGATTGTCGCCAATCATCCATTAGGTGCGTTAGATGGATTATGTTTACTAAAACTGGTGGGTGAAGTCAGGCGTGATGTGAAAATTGTTGCCAATGACATGCTGCTGAACTTTTCGGCATTAAGTTCCTTGTTTCTGCCGGTTGATAATCTCTCCAAATCTACCCGTAAAAGTAGTATTGCCAGGATTGTTGAATGTCTGAACAATGATGAGGCAGTAATTGTGTTTCCAGCTGGAGAAGTGTCACGTATCCGGCCCGGTGGTGTTCGTGATGGTAAATGGAACAGCGGGTTTTTAAATTTTGCCAAAAAAACGCAATCGCCCATTTTGCCGATATATGTTGAAGCCAGAAACTCTTCGCTATTCTATAGCGCCTCGATGGTTTATAAGCCATTGTCAGGCATGATGCTGGCACATGAAATGTTTAATAAAAACTCCAAAACCATCTCGATGCGAGTAGGGGAGTCCATTGCCTATCAGCAAATTGAACAGTTGCCGCTGATAAAGGCCGAAAAAGCCAAGTTATTAAGACGTCATTTATATCGACTGGCCAAAGGTAAAAAACCGCTGTTTGTCACTGAGCAGACGATTGCCCATCCCCAGGAACGTCGGGCAATCAAAAAAGAATTACAGCAAGCTGAATTGTTGGGCGAAACGGCCGACAATAAAAAAATATATCTGTTTGATCATCAATCAAATTCAGCTGTGATGCAGGAGATTGGCAGGTTACGGGAAATTACCTTCAGGCAGGTTGGAGAAGGAACGGGTAAAAGACGTGATTTAGATCATTATGATCGGGATTACCGACATTTAATCCTGTGGGATGAGCAAGAGCTGGAGATAGCCGATGCTTATCGAATTGGTGAAGTCGCACGCATTATGTCTGCTGGGCGAGATATCTATACCAGTGAGCTGTTTCAATTTAATTCAGCGATGCAGAATTATTTTCCAGTGAGTATTGAATTAGGCCGCAGCTTTGTCAGTCCCAAATACTGGGGTAAGCGCAGTCTGGATTATTTATGGTATGGCATCGGTGCCTATCTAAAACGTTATCCAGAGGTGCGTTATCTGTTTGGACCGGTCAGTTTAAGTAATACCTATCCTGATTTTGCCAAGGCGTTGATTGTCAGTTTTTATCAAAAACATTTTGCTGATACAGAAACCTTGGCGACCGCCAGAGTACCTTCAGTGTTTGATATTGAAATACAACAACGGGTAAATGCAACATTAGTTAACCAAAATGCCGAGAGTGATTTCACGGCGATGCGTGAGCAATTGGCGCATATGAATGTAACGGTGCCGATGCTTTATAAACAATACGCCGATATTTGTGAGCCAAGTGGTGTGCGGTTTATCGATTTTAATATCGATGCCAACTTCGGTAACTGTATCGATGGACTGGTGATGGTCGATCTCCAGCAATTAAAACCAGCTAAACGAAAACGTTATCTGGGGGAAGCAAAGGCTTAACCTGTTATCCATGACAGCGTTTAAGTTTTTTGCCACTGCCACAAACACAATTCTCGTTGCGACCCAATTTTATCGGTGGTAAAAACTCGCCATCCAGATAAAACCATTGACCTTGTTGGCGAGAGAATCGTGAGCGTTCGTGTAACTGTCCGATAGGTTTATCGACATAAAAAGCAATAAAATCGACCTCAGCTTGATCGCCAGTTTCGGTATGCTCCAAAATGATTAAACCTAACCATTGGGTGGTTTCCATCGTTTGCTGCAAATTAAGCAAATCATCTGGCTGTCGTTGTGAGGGGTGTATCGTTGTTTGTAAATAGCTCGTGTTGTGCATCACAAACGCACTGTAGCGTGAACGCATTAATTGCTCAGCGTTGGTCGCAACCTGTTTGCCTTGATGCAGAAAGCCACAACACTCATCATAAATAGATTGACTTTGGCACGGACAAAGTTGGTTTTTCATTAGAAGTTAATCTTTATTAAATCAGGGTGTTGAAACTGATAGTTTAATTTCCTCTTAACTTTCTGGTTGCTTATTATTTTGTACTTGATATCGCTTTCGCTATCGAATTCTGGTGATGACAATCCCATTAACTGTCTCGCATAACTGTAAAACTCCCGCTTAGTCGGGTGAGTATCAGCACAGCCATTAAATATTTCACCCCAAGCTTGTTGCTGCAAAATAGCATTGATAATACCTAAACAATCATCCAGATGAATCAAATTCACCGGGGCATCTGCTTGAGGCACACTGCGGCCATTGCGAAAAAACCGGCCAGGATGACGTCTTTTATCAATCAAACCACTGAAACGTAAGATGGTTGTTTGGAAATGTTGGCTAGCTTGAAATTGTTGTTCAATGTGCCATAACACACTGCTGTGATCTTCAGCTTTTTCATCTTCGCTGACTTCACGATTCAGGTTTTGATATACCGAGCTAGAACTAATAAACAATACTTTTTGAATTGGCGATTTTTCAATTTGCTGGATAAGATCAGCAAAACCAGTTTGATTTTTAGAGGTGATGTTGATGATCAGAATTTCGCTATGCAAAAATTCTTGGATATCGGATAACTGGTCAATATCAACATAAAATGCGCTGGCGCCAGCTGTAGCAATTTCAGAGAATCTTTCACGATGTCGAGTTGAAGCTTTTACATGAAAGCCTTGTTTATATAGTTGAGTTGCCAGTGGTAAGCCCAACCAGCCGCTCCCTAAAAGACTAATAGTGTTTATGACGATTTTCTCCTAGACAAAGACAGAATCTGCTTATTGTGCAGCTTGATGTAGATCAAAACAAACCACTTTGTTACTTAGGCTTAACTCACAACCAGGTTATGCTAAGGTTGTGAGCGTTGTCTGGAGTTACCGATGAAACAGCATATGCAGAATCAACCATTCGAAAAGTCCTGGCACCACCTTAGTTCAGAGGAAAGTTTGTCACTACTCGAGAGTGACAAGCATGGTTTGGATTCCGAAACCGTTGAACAACGTTTGCAGCTATTTGGTGAAAATCATTTGCCTAGGGTTAAAGGGCGTTCAGCAATAGCCAGGTTATTTGCTCAGCTGCACAATTTGATCATTTATGTGTTGTTAGCTGCGGCGTTGCTTACCGCTTTGCTGGGTCATTGGATAGATTTCTGGGTAATTCTTGCGGTTGTCATTTTAAACACGCTAATTGGCTTTATTCAGGAAGGAAAAGCCGAAAAAGCGCTTGATGCTATTAAAGATATGCTGGCGCCTCATGCAACAGTAATTCGCAGTGGGCATCGCCTGCGGATTGAAGCCGATCAGCTGGTTCCCGGTGATGTGGTGGTGTTGGAGCCTGGCGATAAGGTGCCTGCTGATATGCGACTTTTCAGTGCAAAAGGTTTGCAAATTCAGGAAGCGGTGTTAACTGGTGAGTCAGTCGCTGTTGAAAAACATCATCAACCCGTAGCAAGTGATGCCGTATTAGGTGACAGGCTGTGTATGACGTATTCAGGCACTTTAGTCACTTCAGGTCAGGGACATGGTGTGGTGGTTGCGACCGGAGCACACACTGAAATTGGCCGTATCAGCGGTATGATTTCTGATATCGAAAATCTCACTACACCGTTGTTACAACAAATTTCCGTTGTTTCTCGCTGGCTGACTCTGGTCATTATGGTGATTGGCGGTTTGGTATTCAGTTATGGTTACTGGTTGAACCAGACACCGGCTATCGAGATGTTTATGATTGTGGTTGGTGTGGCCGTAGCGGGTATTCCTGAAGGTTTACCCGCTATTCTGACCATCACGCTGGCGATTGGTGTACAAAAAATGGCCAGCCGTAACGCCATTATCAGACGGCTGCCAGCAGTAGAAACGCTGGGCGCGGTATCCATTATCTGCTCTGATAAAACCGGTACCTTAACCCGCAATGAAATGACTGTTTCCACTGTGATGAGCTCCGCAAATAACTATAGCGTCATTGGTGTGGGCTATTCTCCAGCGGGCGAGTTTACTATTGATGAGCAGGCCATTGAAACCGAACAGCACGAAATCTTAACGTTGCTTTTACGCTGTGCCGCTATTTGCAATGATTCGGCATTAAAGCGACGTGATGATGACTGGCTGGCCGAAGGCGATCCGATGGAAGCAGCGATGCTTACCGCCGCATTAAAGGCGGATTTTACGCTGGAGGAGCTGAAACAATTTTACCCACGACGTGATGTTATCCCGTTTGATACCGCACATCGTTTTATGGCCACCTTGCATCATGATCATCAGGGACATGATTTTATTGCTGTAAAAGGTGCACCGGAAAAACTCATCGAGCTTTGCCAATTTCAGCGAACTGAACAAGGCGATGTTGAAGTCGATCAGGGTTATTGGCATGTACAGATTGAAAAAATTGCAGCGGAAGGGCAGCGTGTGCTGGCCGTAGCCACTAAAACGGTAGAACAACATACCGGTGAACTGCAGTTTGAAGATTTAGATCAGGGACTGGTGTTACTGGGCTTGATCGGGCTGATTGACCCTCCCCGAGAAGAGGCCATTACCGCTGTCAGTGAATGCCATAAAGCCGGTATTCAGGTCAAAATGATCACTGGAGACCATGCCGCAACAGCCAGTTCGATTGCAGCGAAACTGGGTCTGCATAATACGGATAAAGTGCTGACCGGGCACGATCTCACACAACTCAGTGATGCAGAATTGCAACATGCTGTTAACCAAACGGATGTTTTTGCCCGTACTGCACCGGAACATAAATTAAGATTAGTCAGTGCTTTACAGGCCAATGGCCATGTTGTTGCGATGACGGGAGATGGGGTAAATGATGCTCCGGCATTGAAACGAGCGGATGTCGGAATAGCAATGGGGCACGGTGGAACAGAGGCGGCCAAGGAAGCGGCGGAAATGGTGTTAGCCGATGATAACTTTGCATCGATTGCCAGAGCTGTGCGAGAAGGACGTACTGTCTATGACAACCTGAAGAAAGCCATCTTATTTTTACTGCCCATTAACGGTGGCGAATCATTAAGTATTATTGCGGCAGTAATGGCTGGCATGACCTTACCAATTACACCATTACAGATATTGTGGATCAATATGGTCAGCTCAATCGCTTTGGCGTTATC
This sequence comes from Methylophaga nitratireducenticrescens, assembly GCF_000260985.4. Taxonomy (NCBI): domain Bacteria; kingdom Pseudomonadati; phylum Pseudomonadota; class Gammaproteobacteria; order Thiotrichales; family Piscirickettsiaceae; genus Methylophaga; species Methylophaga nitratireducenticrescens. The sequence goes on along the minus strand of NC_017857.3, from coordinate 2,331,104 downwards.
TCTGGCCTTTGAACCGGGTGAAGAGAATGCCATGAAGCATAAACCAAGACAGCGAGACGAAAAAATGCTCTCCGGTTTTCTGGTGTGGCGTATCAGCTTTGTGTCGTTACTTTTTGTGCTTGGGGTTTATGGCATGTTTTTATGGACCCAGTCTCAGGGGGCGTCAATCGAACAATCCCGAACTTATGCAGTCAACACTCTAGTGGTGATGGAAGTATTTTATCTGTTCAATGTGCGTTGTTTAAACAGTGCATCCTGGTCAATCAAACGCTGGTTCACCGCGCCTATAGTATTTATTTCTATTGGAATGGTCATTTTATTGCAGCTGAATTTTACTTACGCGCCATTTATGAACACGTTATTTGAATCAACACCAATTGGTTTACGCCATGGTACCGAGATCATTGCGGTGGGTATTGTTATGTATTTAATTTTAGAGCTGGAAAAATGGCTACGTCGATTTATGAGCAACCATCATAACGTTGAAGAAACAGCCAGTTAAAAAGGAAAGTTGGTTGCTCTCAATTGCCAAACGGTTTTATTTTCGTCGGGAAAAGTGTTTTATCAAACGGCGAAACACCAAAATGATAAAACCGCTTAAACCAAATAAAATCAATACTATTGGCCAGGGAATAGGGTGTGGTTTTGGATTAACAGGTGGTTGCTCATGAAAAGAAGCTGCGATATTACGTTCAGCTAATTCAAGAGTAACCCATTCATCCCTATCGGCCGGTGCCGTTTCCAGATATTCGCTAAAACTGTATACCGGTGCATCACCATAGACCCGACTTGATGGTATTTGCGGTATTCGGACAAACCAGATGGCCTCAATAGAATCAGCAAGAATTTTTTCGTAGTTAGAAAGCGATCGTGTTGCTTGACCGTTTGTTAAACGTAGTAAATCTTCCCCAATAGCATCAAATGCTACGGCTGGTAACAGGCGAGTGGTTTCGGTCGTCAGATAATCATAAATCTGTCTGGCTGCATTCAGATCCATTTCAATAATAGCCGTATAAAAATAGGCACCAATCGCCTGAACATAGCCGTTTATGCCACGTGTGGGGATATTCCAATCCAATGCACGCAGGGTATCTATGCTGATTCCAGTACAGTTGGCGTCTGCGTGGTTATAAATAAAATAACCCCGATAGAAATAATTCATTACCTGATTAATGGATTGTTGAAATTCTGCTGCTGGCTGACCATTTTTAAGCGTAGCTACCAGCATGTAAGACGGCCGATAATAATTTTGTCCGGCATTGAGGTCTGCCAGATAATTATCCATTGGGGTGACCGCAGCAATAATGCCTTTTTCACTGATGGTTTCCAGATTGTAAAAATTATTGACCAGCCAGCCAGAGTAACTGCCATTATCACCGAACTGGCCGGTCACTACTGCAAAATGCCCTGCCAGAGCTTCATGATCATCTCCCTGAGCACCATTAAGCATCAAGCCTAAAACCTGTTTACCAGCAGCCTCCATGGCAGAGCCGGGCGTTCGCTCCCACAACAGACGATTTTGATGTGGTTGTTGTACGCCGCCATCATCAGCCTGAACCAGAGTTTGCAAATTTTCATCTTCGCTGAGTGGCAATAACTGATAATTGTTAATGGCAAAATCCAGGGGCCAGACGGTGCGTGCGATAAACGCATCATCAGTCATTTTGCCGCGTAAACGGATATCGCGATTTTTAAAAAACTCGGTGGTATTTTTATTCCAGAATGACTGATTTTGTGGAATTTTAGCTATTGTTTCAAAATTGACTTGTGTGCCGTCATCCAGAAGAAGTGATTTACCTGATTTATTGAGCCTGGCTGACTCAATTAATGTAGGGGAAGCAATCCATATGGGTATATTGTCATTAATTTCAGCCGGTTTTTCCAACCATTTGGGAAAGCTGACTGATGCAGAAGCTGGCGTTGGTAGGGAAGCAATAATTTCTTCGTCAAAATACCATTTAGCCTGCTCCGATAGATTGCAGTTTGTACAATTTCCACTGGTCAGTGGAAGTTGTACAATTTCTGCTGAAACAGGATCAAAAAATGGTGTTGACTGTGCATAACTTGTGCCCAGCAACACAATGAACAGGGAGGGTAGAAATGACATGCAGTAAGCATATCATGTGACAGCGTTCTTTTTAGCTTGATGGATTTCGGCCTTTAAAGACTCATCAAGTTTAAGCTGACGTGCAAGCTCATCCAGATACACTTTTTCCATAAAACTATCTTCATCAATCATAATCAAACTGGCCAGATACATTTCAGCGGCCATTTCCTGTGTAGACGCCAATTTGGCAATTTCAGCAGGATTAACCGGTTTTTTTAACTCAGAATCTATCCAATGCTGTAGCTCAGGATCATCAGTGATTTGGGCAACTTGCTGATCAATTAACAAACGTTCCTGATCATTAATATGCCCATCAGCTTTGGCGGCACCAATCATGGCTTGCAGTATTGCCTGACTATGCAATTCAGCTTCTGGAGCGGGTAAGCGGTCTATGGTTTGTGGTATGGCTTGAGGTGCTGTTTGTTGATTGTTTTGCTGCCAGCTCTGATAGGCTTTAAATGCAACAGCACCCAATGCCGCCACACCGCCATATTTCAAGACACTGCCACCCATTTTGCGTGCTTTTTTATTGCCTAGCAGAAGACCTACCGCTGTTCCGGCCAAAGCGCCACCACCAGCACCCGTTAAAAACTGACCAATTTTATTGTCACCGCTATTGGAACCATTATTTTGCTGGTCCAGAAATTGCTGGCCAGTTTGTAAAAGTTTATCCATCAGGCTGCGTGTGTTCATTTGTTAATATCTCCAGGTTTGGATGTAATTTAAGTGGCTTGTCCGCATAATGTGAATCTCTGACCACGGTTATATTAAATTGGTTTTACCTTAACTGAATTAACTTAAATGAAAATGAATCCAGCACATCAACAAGGCTCAGCTAAAGCATTCACCCTTATTTTCTGGTTATTATTAATGGGATCATTGACCTTATTTTTTAATGGTTTTATTGAGCAGAAAAATAACCCAAACCGGCATTTGGTGGAGACGGGGGCGGGAGCTACTGATGTGGTTTTGTTGAGAAATCAGGCTGGACATTATGTCGCGCCAGGATTTATCAATGGGTATGAAGTGACATTTTTGTTGGATACGGGGGCGACCAATATCAGTGTACCAGCGACTATCGCCAGTAAAGCGGGATTAAAGCAGGGGCGGCAGGCCATGGTAACAACTGCAAATGGTGTGGTTCCTGTTTATGCGACAGAATTGGATACTGTGCAACTGGGCGGTATCACCCTGCAACATATCCAGGCACACATCAATCCACATATGTCGGATGATATTGTGTTGCTTGGTATGAGCTTTATGAAGCATCTGGAGATGACGCAACGTGATGGCACGCTGACCCTTAGTTTACCTGGGATCTGAAGGTTGCTCGCTTTTTTCAACAGCCCATTTTTCATAATGTGAGCCGGGTTCACCGGGATGAAAACAACACGCTACCCACACATTGCCAATCAGTTCAGTGATCACTGATTTTGCACCATCACTGGTCTGCCACCATTGGTGAAGTTCAAAACTATCAGGGACAGTGGCATAAATACCTATTTTAAAATCGGGAAAGGCTTTTTGATAAAGGCTGCGAGTGCGTCGAGCATGCACATGACTGGTATGAACGTTGAGTTGGGTTAAGTCAGTGCCGTTGAGAGCCAGCCATTCTCGTACCATCACCGCACTGAGATAGGTGCGTTCCTGTGCGGATTCCGGGGCCGAAATCACAATCAGTTTTTCGGCATCCAGACCCTGTTCCAGCATGAATGCACCAGCCTGTTCGGCATAGGAGGCATGTTCTGGGCTTAAAAAACGCTTATTTGGTCCGCCAGCAGTAATCATGTAGTGATACCCTTCGGCGTTAAATATAGCTAAGGCCGATAACAAACTGTCTTCATCCTGCCAGCCTTCTACTACCAGATAAGTACGATCAGGGACGGGGGCGGTGGGGGCAAGTATAACGGCCAGTTGTCTCAATATAAGCAGACAACTAATGGCCAGCAATACTAAAATTAGTAAGGTTCCCCATATTGTGGGGAACCACAGATGACGTTTTTGAAATAAGACAAATTTAGCCAAGCAATCGATCCCTGATAAGTGTCGTTATAGAAATTAGCAGTAAACTTGTGTTTGTCGATTAACTTTCTTGTCTATAACGCTGATGCAAGATGCCAACGCGTTCCACATAAACTTCGGTTTCAGCAAATGGCGGAATACCTTTGTAGCGCTTGACCGCACCAGGACCAGAATTATAGGCAGCAGTAGCCAGTTTAATATCGCCGTTAAATGTATCAAGCAGGCCTGCCAAATATTTCACGCCACCTTCAATATTTTGCTGAATATCAAACGCATTGGTGACACCCAGATCTTTGGCAGTCCCCGGCATCAGTTGCATCAAACCTTGTGCGCCTTTTTTGGATAAAGCTTTGGCATTAAAAGCAGATTCGGCGTGAATCACTGCACGAACCAGAGCGGCATCAATGTTATATTTTTTGGCCATGGTTCTGACCGTGTCAGCATAATCGGCAGTATTCAGACTGATGGTATGCCAATTTATCTTTGAAGTGGGATTACAGGCATAACATTCATAAGCCAGAACCTCAAAATCACCATTTAACGGTTTCTTATCTGAAAAACTGAAGCTTTCGCCGTCATTGGAAAGCGACTTATAGATGATGGTTTTATTGCTGTTGATGGACGTTGGTTTGCGGACATCGACATCGGCATTGCTAAATTCCACCACACCATCACTGTTACGAACCTGTTTAATATCATTTGCCACCGATTTGCCAGTCAGCAGGAGCGACAACAATAAAATAAAAAAAGCTTATGTACCATGGGGATTAAAAATAACGGCCAGCCGAACCAATGACAATAACAATTAAACCCAGAATGAGGTTTGCCCGAATAAATTTACGAATTTTATCCAGCGCATTGGCTGCGGCAATCCAGTCATGTTCATTAATTGCCCATTTGAGCTTGCGGAAAGGGTTAAAAAAGATATGCATAAACAATAGCATCATCAAAATTCCTAAAAGCAGCATGATATGCACATACATGCCTACAGAGCCCATTCCTCCAAGTAAAAAAATCATTCCAAAACCAGTGACTAGAATGACGATAATTGAAGCCCATACCCAGGGGAAAAAACGTTTGAAAACATTCTCCCAGAGAGGAAGCCGCTGTTGTGGTTCAAGTAGAATACCGGCGGCGGGGCGTAAAAACATATACGCAAAAAACATTCCGCCCACCCATATAACCGAAGCCAGTAAATGTAAAGTGATGCAAATACCCATAATAATTTCTCTAATTAATTGTCGTTATAAATGGAATACCAGCAATTTTTTGCTGCCATTCCAGAGGACCAGTATGATGTACCGAGCTTCCGCGACTATCAACAGCCACAGTGACTGGCATATTTTCTACATAGAATTCTCGCACAGCTTCCATGCCCAACTCTTCAAACGCCACTAATCGTGAAGCTTTAATCGCCTTTGATACCAGATAAGCGGCACCTCCTACCGCAATCAGATAGGTTGATTGATATTTTTTGATTAAATCGACGGTTTGTTCACCGCGTTCGGCCTTACCTATCATGCCTAACAGACCTGTTTTAGCTAGCATGGTTTCAGTAAATTTATCCATCCGGGTCGCCGTGGTGGGACCCGCCGGACCGACAATTTCATTTTTAACCGGATCCACCGGTCCAACGTAGTAGATAAAACGATTATGGAAATCCAGGCCATCTGGCAATGGCTCACCAAGATCCAGCAAGTCGGCAATTTTTTTATGCGCCGCATCGCGACCGGTTAAAAAGTGGCCGGTGAGTAATAAGGTATCACCCGGTTGCCACTGTTTGATCTCATCATGCGTTATTGTATCGAGATTGATATGCTGGGTATTTTCAGCGGCCTGCCAGGTAATTTCCGGCCAGTCGGTTAACGAGGGTGGGGTGAATACTGCCGGACCCGAACCATCCAGCGTGAAATGCACATGACGGGTGGCGGCACAATTAGGAATCATGGCAACGGGAAGCGAAGCCGCATGGGTCGGATAATCCTTGATTTTGATGTCCAGCACTGTCGTCAGACCGCCTAAACCCTGGGCGCCAATTCCCAGTTGATTTACCTTTTCATATAACTCAATCCGCAACTTTTCCGTCGCTGTTTCTGGTCCACGATCCAGCAGATCCTGAATATCAATATCTTCCATCAGGCTTTGTTTCGCCATTAGCATGGCTTTTTCTGCAGTGCCGCCAATGCCAATACCCAGCATGCCAGGCGGGCACCAGCCGGCGCCCATTTTGGGAACGGTTTCCAGCACCCAATCCACCAGACTGTCACTCGGATTCAAAATAGTGAATTTTGCTTTATTTTCACTGCCACCCCCTTTGGCGGCAATATCAATTTCTATCTTGTTGCCGGGCACCAATTCGGTATAAATCACCGCTGGTGTGTTATCACCGGTGTTTTTACGAGTGCCAATCGGATCGGCGACGATAGAGGCACGCAATACATTATCTGGATGCTGATAAGCCTGACGCACACCTTCATTAACCATATCTTCCAGACTTTGATCGGTCTGCCATTGCACCTGCATACCGACTTTGAGAAAAATATTAACAATGCCAGTATCCTGACAAATCGGCCGGTTGTTCTCGGCGCACATCCGTGAGTTGACCAGAATCTGTGCTATTGCATCTTTGGCTGCCGGAGATTGTTCACGCTCATAGGCTTTGCTCATCGCCTGAATAAAATCCTGAGGATGATAATTAGCAATAAACTGCAACGCATCAGCGATGCTTTGTACAAAGTCTTGTTGGCGAATCAATGTCATATTTATGGTGTTGCCAGCTTTTGTTGAATTGCTTCAAGCACACTATCCAAAGCGAATTCATCTGCTTCACCTGACGCACGGTGTTTATATTCAATCACACCGTTATCCAGCCCTCGTTCACCGAGTATCAAGCGATGTGGAATGCCGATAAGCTCCATATCGGCAAAAGCGACACCAGGACGCAAGCCGCGATCATCAAGCAATACATCGACACCAGCAGCAAGCAACTGCTGATAGATTTCTTCGGCTTTATCACGAACCCGTTGTGATTTATGTGCATTAACCGGAACCAATACTACTTCAAATGGTGAAATGGCTTGCGGCCAGATAATGCCATTTTCATCGTTGTTCTGTTCGATAGTGGCTGCAACCACTCGAGAAACCCCAATACCGTAACACCCCATGGTAATGACCTGGGATTGTCCGGTTTCGGTTAACACCACGGCATTGAGTTTGCTGCTGTAATTTTCGCCAAGTTGGAAGATATGCCCCACTTCGATACCACGGGCAATTTCCAATGTGCCCTGGCCGTCCGGGCTGGCATCACCAGCAACTACATTGCGTAAGTCAGCGGTTTCAGGTTCTGGGCAATCGCGGCCCCAGTTCACACCGGTTAAGTGTTTTTCATCTTCATTGGCACCACAGACAAAATCGGCAATATGTACAGCAGCGTGATCGACTACCATTGGAATGTTCAGGCCGACCGGACCGATAGAACCGATATTGGCACCGGTGGCTTCATGCACCTGTTCAGGCGTTACGAACGTTAAAGGTGCAGCAATTAACGGATGTTTTTCTGCCTTGATTTCATTAAGTTCGTGATCGCCACGCAATACCAAAGCGACAACACTGTTTTTCTCAGCGCCTTCTACCAGCAATGTTTTCAGACATTGCGAAGCAGGTACTTTTAAAAAGTTGCTGACAGCTTCAATAGTATGTTTGTGCGGAGTATCAATGGTTTGCATGGTGGCAGATGCTGCAGGACGCTCACCTGCTGGTTTGACTGCTTCAGCCAATTCAACATTGGCAGCGTAATCACTGTTATTGCTAAAGGCAATCGCATCTTCACCGGAGCTGGCGAGCACGTGGAATTCATGTGAGGCATTACCGCCGATACTGCCGGTATCTGCCAGCACCGCACGGAAATTCAATCCGATACGCTGGAAAATGCGCGTGTAAGTTGCATACATATCATCATAGGTTTGCTGAAGAGACGCTTGATCTACATGGAAGGAATACGCATCTTTCATCAGAAACTCACGAGCGCGCATCAAACCAAAACGTGGACGGATTTCATCACGGAATTTGGTTTGGATCTGGTAAAAATTAACCGGTAATTGTTTGTAACTGCGAATCTCCTGACGTACCAGATCAGTAATGACCTCTTCGTGAGTTGGTCCATAGCAGAATTCACGTTGATGACGATCGGTGATACGTAATAATTCCGGCCCATACTTTTCCCAGCGCTGGCTTTCCTGCCACAGTTCAGCTGGTTGCACGGAAGGCATTAATACCTCCTGGGCTCCGGCTTTATTCATTTCCTCACGCACAATCGCTTCGGTTTTACGCAGTACCCGCAAGCCCATCGGCATCCAGGTATACAGACCGGATGCCAGACGGCGGATAAGGCCTGCCCGCAACATTAACTGATGGCTGACGATTTCGGCGTCTGCAGGTGTTTCTTTTAAAGTAGAAATGAGAAGCTTCGAAGTACGCATGGAAAAGGTGATTCCTGATTATTGAATTAAAAAACTGCGCTGACACGCCGTATCAGCGCAGTTGAACTTTGTTAGAAAGTACTATGATCCCAGCCCCAGTTTTGTCGTTCAGAGTCGGTCATACTGATATATACACGGCTGCCACTGACGCCAATTTGCTCTTCAATCATCGAACATAAAGCATCGGATAACGCTTTGCGGTCACTAGGTAGACCAAGCGAACGATAATCCAGAATAGCGGTAGGCTCAGTACTGCCGCCAAAAGACATCGCCGTTTTGGACTCAACAGCCACCATCACATAACTTTCCGGTTTACCAGAAGCCTGCGCTACGGTTTTACTGGCAACTTTAAGCAAGGTTGTTTCATCAGTAATAGGCTGATTGGTTACAATATTTAAATAAGGCATGGTTACTTCTCCTGTTTACAGAATTGGTTAACTTGCTGTTTAAGTGTGCTTATTTTCTGTTGTCTTTCTTCTTCGGTAGGGCGGGTCACATTGCCCTCTGAGTCCATCATGCGCCGACCAGGATTGTCCTGATACTGCTGCAAATTATAGTTGGCAATTCGACAGTTTTCTGCCAAAGCTTCAGCAGCAAGTTCTTCCTGCTGTTGAGTTTGTTGTCTCTCTTCCCGGGCTTCATCGGTTGCTTTCTGTTGTTCAATCAGCAACTCAACTTCTTTTTTAGCCGCTTCCGGATTCATCGATGGTGGAGGTGGTGTACCCATTTTTTCATAGGGTTTATCGACAGGAGGGGTTTGTGAGTAGATGACTTCACCATCATCATCAACCCACTTGTAAGCATCCGCCTGAACTGTCATGGCAATGACAAAAGCAAGACAGCAAGCACTTAATTGCGGTATAAACATCACGGATACCTAATCAAATAAATCGTTATTCTACGCCAAAGCGCTATTTCATAAAATGTCTGATCATACTGTTCGTTTTGAATTAAAAATCCCGGTACAGCAAGGCTCAGCAAATGCCATCGATCTGCTGGCTGAAAGCTGTGAACTTTCTCGTCAGCAAATTAAGCAGGCGATGAGCAAGGGAGCTGTCTGGTTGCAAAAAGGTAAACGTACTCAGCGTTTGCGTCGAGCGACAAAAACCCTGAATTCTGGGGAGGTGTTACGACTATATTACGATAAGCGTTTATTGGACCAGATCCCCGAAGCCCCTGAGTTATTACAAGATTTTGGTAGTTACAGTGTCTGGTTCAAACCACCCGGAATGCTGGCACAAGGAACAGAGTGGGGAGATCATTGCAGTTTATTGCGGGTATCTGAGCTTGCCTTTGATAAACCGCGGCAGAGTTTTCTGGTGCAGCGTCTGGATCGGGAAGCCTTTGGTTTGATGATCATTGCCCATCAGCAAAAAGCCGCGGCGCAGTTATCGACCTTGTTTCAACAACGAAAGATTGAAAAGCACTATGAGATTGAGGTGGATGGTGACGTTCAATGGCAAAAACTGACCGTTAATTCCCCTTTGGATGGCAAACATGCTGTCAGCCATTTCGCTAAGCGTACTTATGATGCTGATAAAAACCGAACAACGTTAGATGTCTCAATCGAAACGGGACGTATGCATCAAATTCGCCGTCATTGCGCATCAATCGGGCATCCGGTCAGCGGTGATTCGCGTTATGGAAGAAAAAGCCAAGATGGGCTGCAGCTCAAAGCCAGCAGTTTGCAGTTTGACTGTCCTATTACCCATAAAAAACAAATATTTAGCTGTTAGGGTCTGTTTATCTTTTAGAGCCTAACTAAGTTGACATTGATCGTTGAGCGGCGTAATTATCCATTGTCGAACTCAATGGAGATGTTTGTAATGAGCAAGACTAAACAGCAGCGGGTTCAGGATCCCGAATACGGTCAGATCGATGGAGATGATGATCGCCGGCGATATCAGCGTCGACAGGGCTTGGATCGACGAGAGTTGATTCGTTTTGATTTGAGTCATGTTAAAAGGCGTTCTGGAAGGGATCGCCGTTTAGTACCCGGAAATCAACAGACCAGAAAAAATCATTAATTCGGATCCGCAAGACGCATTATCCCGCCTATGTAGAGACTTTGGGAAAGGCCCCTTGCTGCCAGAAAAATGAGCAAAGCGGCCCATAACCCGTGATTGCCAAATGGCTGTAGCAGGTAAAAAGCTGGCAGATAGCAACATAATGCTGAAAACAACATGGTGTTACGCATTTCTCGACTGCGTGTTGCTCCAACAAAAAGTCCATCCAGCAAATACGACCATACCGCAATCAGCGGCGCGATAATCACCCAAATAAGATGGATATCAGCATAGTCAATGACCGCATCTATACCGGTTAACAATCGAATAATCCATTCGCCAAGCAGCAGATACGTCAGCGAAAACAAAGCCGCCATTAATACTGACCAGAATGCCGTCAAGCTAAGGGCTTTTCTTAACATGGAGGGGGATTTACGCCCTATGGCCTTGCCGGTTAATGCTTCGGTTGCATTGGCAAACCCATCCAGTACAAAGGCCATCAGAGTAATAAAGTTCAACAGCACACTATTGGCAGCCAATACGGTATCGCCCTGCCGGGCGCCCTGGGTGGTGAACAGAGCAAAGCAGGAGATGAGCAAAAAGGTTCTGATCATCACATTGCCATGAACAGTTAAGCCATGCTGGCTTTGTTGCAGCACTTTCTTACTGAGTGATAAACGAATACCGCTTTTACTTAGCCCGTAATGATTGAGTAATACCAGCCCCATTATCAAACCGGTGTATTCAGCGATAACAGATGCCAGGGCAACGCCATCCACATCCATTCCCAGACCCATGACAAATAAGCCATCCAGCAGAATATTGGTAATATTGATTACCAGCACCATTAGCAAAGCTGCTTTTGACGCCTCACGACCAATAAGCCAGCCGAGTATGGCGTAATTGATAAGTGTCGCTGGTGCGCTCCAGATCCTTATATCAAAGTAGATGGCGGCAAAATGTTCGACATCACCACTACTGTCAACCAGATGCAAAGCCATAGCACGTATCGGCATCTGCAGCAGCAATAATAGCAAGGCAATTATCAATGCCAACCAGATGGATTGCATTAATACAGCCTGCATTTTTGCGGTACTATTTTCACCATAAGCCTGTGATGTCAGGCCAGTGGTGGCCATTCTGAGAAAGCCAAACCCCCAGAAGACAAAAGTGAAAATCATGCTGCCAATCGCTACGGCGCCAAGGTAATGCGCTGCACTGAGATGGCCAACCATCGCTGTATCGACCATTCCCAGCAGTGGGGTAGAGATGTTGGCGATAATCATCGGTCCGGCGATTCGCCAGACCTGGCGGTGCGTTACTATGTGTTCTGTCAAATTAACTATCCATCAATTTAAGCCCGTCATGTTTCGGGTACCCTGGATTCAAAAGTCGATACAGCTTGGAAAACAATGATCTTAACGAATAAAAACAGCATACCCTATGGATGTGAAGCTGATGTGGATTGAATGGTTAAGTTATGCCGCAGCCGGAATGGTGGCCGGTACGCTTGCCGGGCTGTTTGGTATCGGCGGGGGACTGGTAATTGTACCGGTGCTGGTATGGCTTTTCAGCAAACAAGGGCTGCCGGATCAATATCTTATCCATATGGCGGTTGCCACTTCACTGATGACCATTGTTGTAACATCAATGTCTTCTATCTTTGCGCATTGGCGACTGGGAAATATTTCGATGTTGGTGGTTACCCGGTTGGTCCCAGGATTACTCATCGGCAGTTTTGGCGGAGCTCTGCTGGCCAGTTTGATCAGCGGTGATTTGTTGCAGATAGTCTTTGCCATCTTTGCCTTGTTAATGGCATTACGTATTTGGCTACCAAATGCCAGAGCATCATCTCCTGCATTATTAAACCGATTGCCTTCGAGTTTATATGGTTTGTTTAGTGGTGCTTTTTCGGCGCTAGTCGGTATCGGTGGAGGAACATTGATTGTCCCTTATCTGCTGATAGCTCGTCTTAACATTCAACAGGCGATTGGATCCGCTGCATGTTGTGGTTTGCCCATCGCCATTGCCGGTGTGATTGGCTTCATTGTGTTTGCCCCCAGTGAAATAAATCAGCAATCTGCCTGGCAAACTGGCTTCGTACATTGGCAGGCATTTCTCGGTATTATCCTGACCAGTGTGATTTTTGCCCAGTTTGGTGCACGACTGGCGAAGCAACTACCTGCAGTTTGGTTGCGCCGCCTTTTTTCGCTATTACTGATTTGTGTTGCCGCGTATTTTTTCAGTCGATAATGTTAGGGCTTGTTGATCTTTCATCTCCGCCTCTGTTGTGAGCTGAAAAAGCGTCAATCAAGGCACGAGGAGCGCCTTTTGTGAGATACATCCATGTATCTCACCCCAAAGGGGGCTTGCGCTCAAAAACGTTTATCTCCATGGATGGAGTGTATGCAAAAGCAATGTCTGGAACATTGCTTGTCCGGACGTTTTTGTAGTAATTCTAAATAAGTGACGAGCAAAGCTTCCGTATCCTGCTCACGCCCCTGACCTACATCCATGTAGGCCACGCAGACCGGCGCGCGCCTCCCTGGCGCGCCGACATATGGTGGGTAAGGATGCCCAAATGCCGCGATAGCAGGGATAGCAGGGATAGCGATAGCGGCCTGTCCATCCGTGGACATAAGTGGCGCTTTTTCAGTCACAACCCGAAGGGCTGGGACTATTTTTGCGGCCGCCTGCGTTGTATGAAATACATCCCTGTATTTCACCGCTGCGCGGCCAGCTAAGCTGTTCAAATGCGTTCCAGACTCATTTGTCAATCACTTATGTAGGAAGGCTACACTGCGTGCTTTCCGCCTTGTCGGACACAAAAATAGCCGCCAGCAGTGGTGGATATGAAAGATCAACAAGCCCTAAAGAGATATCGGCTTTGATGCTTGGGCAGTTTCTTTTATAATTGGCGGGTTTCTTTTTACCCTAATTTTTTATTGGAGCAATCGCTTTATGAACCTTGACCGAGTCGGCCCAGGCAGCAATCTGCCTGTAGATATCAACGTTATTATCGAAATTCCTGCAAATGCCAATCCGGTTAAATATGAAGTTGATAAAGCTACTGGCGCGCTGTTTGTTGATCGTTTTATGAATACAGCCATGTTCTATCCGGCAAATTATGGCTATGTGCCGAATACTTTGTCTGATGATGGTGACCCGGTAGATGTATTGGTGGTGACGCCATTTCCATTAATTAACGGATGCGTGGTGGCATGCCGTCCGGTCGGTATGCTGAAAATGACCGATGAAAAGGGCGAAGATGCCAAAGTCGTTGCGGTTCCTCATGACAAAATGTATGACCATGTTAAAGACATCAACGATGTGCCGGAATTTTTGCTTAATCAGATTGCACATTTCTTTGAACACTACAAAGATTTGGAAAAGAACAAATGGGTTAAAATCGAAGGCTGGGCAGGAATTGATGCGGCCAAACAGGAAATTGTGGACAGCGTTTCACGTTACCAAAATGAAGCGAAATAATTATCATTGAATTGATAACTAAATCTGTTTTTGCACACGGCGAGCTGATGTATGTCAGTTCGCCGTTTGTCATTTTAAGACTGGAAAAATCATGACACAGATAATTGTTCAGGGACCTCAACTTACTCGGGAACTGGTCGGTGAAATTGCTGAAAAACTATCGGGGCAATGTCAATGGCAAGACAGTTATGCATTGATTGAAAATACCCAGCATGCAGATTTGTCGATGTTACGACAACAGTATGCTGTCGATATTAATGTCCTTCCCGCTGACTTTGAAACAAACGATTGCCGTTTGATAGTAATGGACATGGATTCGACCTTAATTACCATTGAATGTATCGATGAAATTGCGGACTTTATGAATCTTAAGCCTCAGGTTGCAGCGATTACGGAGGCAGCAATGCGCGGCGAGATCGATTTTGAAACGTCGCTTAAACAACGGGTAGCATTATTGAAAGGATTACCTGTTGATATGCTGGATCGGGTTTACAACGAACGCTTAATGCTCAATTCTGGTGCAGAATTAATGTTAAAAACTGTGCAACAGGCCGGAATAAAAACCGCACTGGTTTCAGGTGGATTTACTTTTTTTACTGATAAACTGAAAAAACGTCTGAATCTTGAATTCACACAGGCCAATGTACTGGAACATGAAAACGGTTATCTCACAGGTAATGTAACCGGTGATATTTGCGGTGCTCAGGCCAAAGCCGATTTTTTAATTAAATGCTGCGCCGAACTGAATATTGAAAAGCAGCAGGCAGTGGCGATTGGCGATGGTGCAAATGATCTGTTGATGATGGCTGAAGCGGGTATGAGCGTAGCTTATCATGCCAAACCCAAAGTGCAGGAAGCTGCCGATACAGCTTTGAATCACTGTGGTCTTGACGGTGTGTTGGGACTATTGCAACGACCTTAATCAAAGGCGTAATCTTGAATTAACTGCAGGTGCCCCCATCTGCTACAACTAACCAAATAAAGAGGTAACAACAATGGATATTATGGAGCGTATCAAGCAGGCGATTGAATCAAACCCGGTAATTCTGTTTATGAAGGGTACGCCTGAGTTTCCACAATGCGGATTTTCCAGTCGCTCATCACAGGCGCTGACTGCCTGTGGATCAGAATTTGCTTATGTTAATGTGCTGGCTGATCCGGAAGTTCGTGAAAATCTTCACCGATATGCTGACTGGCCGACTTTTCCTCAGCTGTACATCAATGGTGAATTAATTGGTGGATGTGACATTATTATGGAACTGTACGAAAATGGTGAACTCAAACAAATGGTTGAAGCAGCGAGTTGATTTTTGCCATGGCAGACAAACGTGATCAAGATTGGCAAGCTGAGCATGATTTTACGGTTGCGCCGTCTAAACCTGATTTAAAACAGCCTCCCAAATATCGGGTGATCATGATGAATGATGATTACACACCGATGGATTTTGTGGTGGAGGTTTTGGAAACCTTGTTTGATATGGGACGTGAACGTGCCACACGTACCATGCTGCAAGTGCACACAGAAGGACAGGCTTTATGCGGTATCTTTACTTTTGAGATCGCTGAGGCCAAAGTGGAACAAGTGAACAGTTATGCCCAAAGACATGGGCATCCATTACAGTGCACCATGGAACAGGAATGAGATGGCTGCAAAGATAATAGGCGGATAAGCAATATGCTGAGTAAAGAACTTGAACACACGCTTAGTCAGGCATTCAACTATGCTCGACAAAGGTCGCATGAGTTTTTGACGGTTGAACATCTATTATTAGCCTTGTTGGAAAATGGACAAGCGCTGGCAGTGCTCAAAGCTTGCGAGGTGGATATCAATACCCTGCGTCAGGATTTAACTGATTTTCTGGCCGATAATCTGCCCACATTGGCGGAAGACAGTGATCGTGAAACTCAGCCCACACTAGCTTTCCAACGCATTTTGCAACGTGCTGTAATGCATGTGCAGTCATCTGGTGGAGAAGAGGTTACGGGTGCCAATGTGTTGGTATCGATTTTCTCTGAACAGCAGTCTCAAGCAGTTTATTTACTACAGAAGCAGGATGTCAGTCGGCTGGATGTAGTTAATGCCATCAGCCACGGTGGTATCGAAAGTCTGGCCGAAGAACCCAAAAGTGAAAAAGTGGAAGTTAATGAGGGGACTTCCGAAAGTAAAAGCCCGTTGGCTCTTTATGCGACCAATCTTAATGCTGAAGCGAAGCTGGGTAGAATTGATCCGTTAATTGGTCGTGCACACGAAATTGAAAGAACGTTACAGGTGTTGTGCCGTCGCCGTAAAAATAACCCCTTGTTTGTTGGCGAAGCCGGAGTCGGTAAAACCGCACTGGCAGAAGGCCTAGCCAAACGTATTGTGGATGGCGACGTGCCAGAAGTGTTGGAACAGGCAGTGGTTTATTCACTGGATATGGGAGCGCTGGTGGCCGGTACCAAATATCGTGGTGATTTCGAAAAACGCCTGAAAGCGTTGTTACGCGAAATCAAACAGCAGGAGCATGCCATCCTTTTTATTGATGAAATTCATACCATGATTGGCGCGGGGAGTGCGGGTAACAGTGCGATGGATGCTGCCAATTTACTTAAGCCATTGCTGGCCAATGGTGAATTAAAATGCATTGGTTCAACTACTTATCAGGAATATCGTAATATTTTTGAACATGATCGTGCTTTGGCGCGACGTTTTCAGAAAATTGATGTGCCTGAACCATCCGTTGCTGAAACCATTGAAATTCTCAAAGGTTTAAAGCCTGGCTTGGAATCACACCACAATGTACGTTACTCCAATGCCGCAATTGAGCAGGCAGCAGAGCTGGCCGCCCGTCACATCAACGACCGTTATCTGCCGGATAAAGCGATAGATGTGTTGGATGAAGTTGGTGCTGCACAACGCATTCTGCCAAAGTCGAAACGTAAGAAAATGATTGGCATTCAGGATGTTCAGCAGATCGTTGCCAAGATTGCCCGTATTCCTGCCAAGACGGTTAGCAATGCAGATAAAGATAATCTACGTAATCTTGAACCGAACCTGAAACACGTTATTTTCGGTCAGGATGATGCGATTTCTGCATTAAGTTCAGCGATTAAAATGGCACGTTCCGGTTTGGGGCATCCTGAAAAACCGACTGGTGCTTTCCTGTTTGCAGGGCCAACCGGGGTAGGTAAAACAGAGGTCACCCGTCAGTTGGCGCATATCCTTGGGGTTGAACTGATCCGCTTCGATATGTCTGAATATATGGAACCTCATACGGTTTCCCGTCTGATTGGTGCTCCTCCAGGTTATGTGGGGTTTGATCAAGGTGGGTTATTAACCGATGCAGTTATCAAACAACCGCATGCTGTGTTGTTGTTGGATGAGATTGAAAAGGCTCACCCCGATGTCTTTAACCTGCTATTGCAAGTGATGGATCATGGAACGCTAACGGATAACAATGGCCGTAAAGCAGATTTCCGTCATGTCGTATTAGTAATGACCAGTAATGCGGGCGCCCAGGAAATGAGTCGCAGTTCAATTGGCTTTACCAAACAGGAGCATCATATGGATGGTACGGAAGCGCTGAAACGTGCTTTCTCGCCTGAATTCCGTAATCGTCTGGACGGTATTATTCAATTCCAGCCGCTGACGAAAGAGGCGATTCTGCGGGTTGCTGATAAAGCGGTGCTTGAACTGGAAATGCTGTTGCAGGATAAAAATGTGACCATCGAAATTGATAATGATGCACGTGAATGGCTGGCAGATCATGGTTACGATGTACAAATGGGTGCCAGACCAATGGCACGACTGGTACAGGAAAAAATCAAGCGTCCACTGGCTGATGAATTGTTATTTGGCAAACTCAGTGATGGTGGACATGTAAGAGTTATCCTGAAAGATAATGAACTGGTTCTGGATATCATAAAAGAAACAGAGTCTGTGTAACCCTAAACAAATGACCCGGTAGTGATTTACTACCGGGTTTTTTTATGTCTGTTATATTCCAGAATCCCAGCTTCGCCGGTGTTATATAACAGTAAGTTATTCACCTGTTTCACAAAATCTTCACATCTTTATATAGCAGATGTCGCTAACTCACTGATTAACATAGGCCTAGTCTTAAGTTGTTGAATATAAACATATATTTAAATTTGAGCATTTTTTGACCATTTTGTGCAGAGTGCTTAAATATGAACAGCTTAGCGACTAACTCCAAAGTTAAACACAGACTTATCCACAGAAAATGTGAGTAACTTTACCGTTTGATGACACAGCAAAAAGCAAGCCAAAACCTCAAAAAAATCTTTAGAGCTCTATGCCTTTTTGGGCCCGGATACCATCACGAAATGCATGTTTGACATCCTCAATGCGGCTGACAGTATCAGCCGCTTCAATGATGCTGTCTGGTGCTCCACGACCGGTAATAATCACGTGTTGCATTGCCGGACGTGCAGCTAAATCATCTATTACTTTATCTGCATCGAGATATTTCATTTTCAAGACAATATTTAGTTCATCTAGCAGAACCACGTTGATACTTTCATCCCGTAACATCGTTTTAACAATATCCCAGCCTGCTTCTGCGGAAGCTTTATCCTGTTCCAGATTTTGCGTATCCCAGGTAAACCCATCGCCAACCACATGATAACTGACCTGCTCAGGAAACCGACGATAAAAGGCTTCTTCACCTGTACTCATCGCCCCCTTAATAAATTGCACGATACCGACTTTCATATCATGGCCCAACGCTCTGGCAATCATGCCAAAACCGGATGAACTTTTACCTTTACCGTTGCCCGTTATACATAGCAGTAAACCTTTGTCTCTGGTCGCTTTCTGGATCTTTTGATCCACGACTTCCTTGTGGCGTTGCATGCGATTTTTGTGGCGTTGGCTTTTTTCAGAATCAGTCATAATTTTCCTAAAATAAAACAAAAAATATCAGTAACGCCATTTCCAGCAGTTCCACCATCGCACCGGCCGTATCGCCGGTAAACCCATTTAATCGACGCTCCATCAGGTAGCGTAGCAACAGAAAAATCAATAAGCCAAACAATAGGGCAAACAGACCGATACTAAATAAAGCCAATACACCGATGAAGAGCATCAACCGTCGGGTATGCAATGCAGATTGCTGTTGTTTGAGAATGCTGCCCAAACCATGGGGCCGCACATAGTCAGTGGTTAAAAATAATAATGGTAAAGCGGTGCGGGCCAATATTACAGACCAGATTAATGCCCAGCAGTTCTGCTGTGAGACTAAAACCGTCAGCATGACAAACTTGATCATTAGCACCAATAAGAGTGTCACCACCCCAATGGGGCCGGCTGCGGGGTCTTTCATTATCAATAACGTTTTTGCTGTATCGCCAACACCACCCAACCATGCATCAGCACTGTCAGCCAACCCATCGAGGTGTAGTGCCCCTGTCATAGTCACCCAGGCCGCTAATATCAGAATGGCAGAGACCATTGACAATTGACCGTTAAGGCTCCAGATCAACAGGCTTAAAACAATACCAATCAGTAAGCCAACCATTGGATAAAACAATAATGACCGGCCAATATCCTGTTTTGAAAATTCGCCCTGTAATCTAACGGGCAGGATAGTCAAGAACTGCAGGGCTATTAAAAAAGGTCTCATCCGTTGTTGGCTCCGGCGATAGCCGCTTCTTCAAACGTCGCCATTTGATTGTGCAAGGCACAGGCCATTCTTAATAAGGGTATAGCAACTGCGGCACCGCTGGCTTCGCCCAAGCGCATACCGAGGTTTATTAAAGGTTTTGCATCTAATGATTGCAGTATAGCGCTATGACCAGGTTCAGCACTATGGTGGCTGAACAGAAACCACTGCCGACTGCCAGGACAGATTTGTTCAGCACATAAAGCGGCCACGCTGCTGATAAAACCATCAATCACTACCGGCAGGCCGGTTTTGGCACAGTGCAGATAACTGCCGACCATTGCTGCTATTTCAAAGCCACCCAGATAACGCAATATAGCTAAGGGCGAATCCAAATGACTTTTATGCAATAGCAAAGCTTCTCTAATGATAGTTGCTTTATGAGAGACGCCTTCAGCATTAAGTCCGGTGCCTGGACCAGCCAACTGGCTGGCGGGTAGATTCAATAGCGCACAAGACATCGCACTGGCGGACGTGGTGTTCCCAATCCCCATATCGCCTGCAATATAAATCTGAATACCTTTCTGTAGGCAACATTCCACATTCTGTTGTCCAATCAGGATGGCTTGTTCACATTCTGCTTCGCTCATTGCGGCCTGTTGATGAAAGTTGGCGGTACCATGAGCAATTTTTTGATCCTGAACGCCTTTTATCGTTTCCAATTCAGTAACCGTACCGAGATTAATGACATCCAGCGAACTATTCAAATATTTTGTCAATACGCTGATTGCCGCGCCGCCAGAGGCAAAATTACGAATCATCGCAGCAGTAACAGATTGTGGGAAGGCCGAAATATTTTCCGCCATCACACCATGATCAGCGGCAAACACAGTGATATGTACATGATCGGCTTGTGGAATATTGCCTTGCAATGCCGCAAGGTGTACTGCAAGTTGCTCCAGTTGACCTAATGAGCCTGCTGGTTTGGTCAGTTGACCTTGTCGAGCTAGGGCTATTTCTGCAGATTTTTTATCAATTGCCTTTGGGGGTAAATTTAACCAGTTTTTGAAGTCGCTCATTCAGTTTCCTTTTAAGGTATGTGGTAAACCCGCTACAGTGAGGATGACATTATCCATTAGCGCGGCAAGTTGTTGATGCAGACGGCCGGCCTCATCACAAAAGCGTCGGGTCAATTCACCCATAGGTACAATGCCCATACTGGTTTCATTACTGACCAGAATGATTTCAGCTTCTAATGTCGGCAGGATTTTAAGTAATTGTTTGATTTCAATCGTTAATAACTTTTCATCATCGGCAAGCAGCAAATTGGTCAGCCATAAGGTCAGGCAATCCACCAAAATGCATTTATCTGCATCATCCTGTTGCTGCAATGTAGCGGCAAGATTGAATGGCACTTCGACAGTAGTCCAATGAGCAGGACGTTGCTGTTGATGCAATGCAATACGCTGCTGCATTTCACTGTCATCAGCGCGGGCCGTCGCCACATAGCAGACGTCTAATTTACTGTTGATAGCGCGTTGTTCGGCCAGTCGGCTTTTACCGGATTTTACGCCGCCGAGGATCAGGGTTTTAGCCATTTGCTGCCTTTAAAATAGTCAATAGTGCTGTGGTATCCATATGCTGTTCAACCATTTCTGCCAGTCGTTCAATATCTGCTTCACGCAAAGCATGATAATCCGGGCTGCTGACATTATTCAGTCCAGCCCATTGCAGCAAGGCATCACAGCTTGTTTTCTGTTCAAATAAACCATGCAGATAAGTGCCGACAATCAGTTGGTCTTCGCTAATCGCTCCATCCGGACCATGCGATAACTGTAGCAGTGGACGCAATAACGCTTTGCCTTCGCTGACACCGGCATGAATTTCGTAGCCACTGATGGCAGCGTTATTGAATAATAATTGTCCCTGATTTTGCCGTAATTGTTTCTCGGCATGCAGGGTAGTGTGCATATCCAGTAATCCTAGACCTTTTTTGCAAGTGCCAGGCAAACCTTCAACGCCGGTTGGATCATCAATCTGCTGACCCAGCATTTGAAAACCACCACAAATTCCCAACAGTTTGCCACCGTACCGCAGATGTTTTTGAATTGCTGCGGGCCAGCCTTGCTGTTCCAGCCATTGCAGATCGGCACTGACATGTTTGCTGCCCGGCAGAATGATCAAATCAGCTGGCGGTATCGGTGAATCCGGGCCGATAAATTGCAAATTTACGTTTGGGTGCAGGCGTAATGGATCCAGATCAGTATGATTACTGATACGTGGCATGACCGGCACAATAACATTCAATACATTTTCAGCTTTTTCCACCTGCGTAATATTAATCGCATCCTCAGCTTCCAGATGCAGCCCATGCAGATAGGGCAGCACACCTAAAACCGGTTTGCCAGTGCGTTGTTCCAGCCAGTCCAGACCGGATTGTAATAAGCTGATATCGCCTCTAAAACGATTAATCACAAAACCTTTAACACGCTGTTGCTCAGAAGCTGACAGAAGATCCAATGTGCCCACCAAGTGAGCAAAGACACCGCCACGATCAATATCTGCGACCAGGATAACCGGGCAATCTACCGCTTCTGCAAAGCCCATATTGGCAATGTCCCGATCGCGCAGATTGATCTCTGCCGGTGAGCCGGCACCTTCCACTATCACGACATCATATTGCTGCATCAGACGGGCATGCGATTCCAACACGGCGGTCATCGCGGTTTGTTTATAGTCGTGGTAAAAGCGGGCATCCATATTGGCAATGGCTTTGCCATGAATAATGACCTGAGCACCGGTATCACTGTTAGGTTTCAGTAAAACCGGATTCATATCGATATGCGGCGGCAGATTGCAGGCCTGAGCCTGAACGGCCTGAGCACGACCAATTTCACCACCATCTGCTGTAACAGCACTATTCAGCGCCATATTCTGCGGTTTAAAGGGCGCAACAGAATAATCCTGTTTCACCAGCCAACGACATAACGCCGTCACCAGTGTGCTTTTACCGGCATCTGAGGTGGTGCCTTGTATCATCAGGGTTTTAGCAGTCATGATTGCATAAACTGCTGCAGAGCGGTTTCCAGTCGCAACCAGTCCTGTTCGGATGCTGGTAAGCCAAACCTTAGGGCTGCTGGGCTATCGAATAAGCGACAAAGAATGCCTTGCTGGGCTAGTTGATGATGAATGTTAGGAGCGTTATTAGTTTTTACCCATTGAAACAAGGAACAACCGCCGCTCGGGGGGAGAAGATATTGACCGAGCAGATCAGCCAATCGTTGTGCGTGTTGAGGTAAATACTGACGGGATTGCTGATGCCAGTTGTTATCGGCTAATGCCTGAGAGGCAATCCACCTCGAAACCGAGGCAATAGGCCAGGGACCAGATTTTTCGGCGATTTGCTTTAACAAATCAGGGTGTGTGATCACAAACCCGACTCTTACACCGGCCAGGCCAAAAAACTTTCCCAGCGACCGTAAAATGATTAATCCATGCTGGCAGGGGAGTGGTGCCAGACTTTGCTCTGGTGTGATATCAAGAAACGCCTCATCGACGATCACCCAGCCATTACGCATTTGCAAACGTTGCAGCCAGTTCAACAATCGTTGTCTATCAAACGTTTCACCGCTCGGATTATTCGGGTGAATAACAATCACCACATCAAACATATCAATCTGTTGATCCAGCTCAAAACTTTCCAGCGCGACCACTTCATGACCGGCTTGCTGCCAGCAATGGCGATGTTCCTCGTAAGCTGGCGAAAGGATAGCGACGCGACAAGCGGATCTTAATGTTGGTAAGATTTGTATAGCAGCTTGCGATCCGGCAACTGGCAGAATATGTTCACATTGATAATACGTTTTAGCCTGATCGATTAAAGCATCTTCGTTTTCAGGCAGCCTTGTCCAAAGTTCTGCCGGGATCTGTTCTGGAACGGGCCAGCCGTTTGGGTTGATACCAGTAGATAAATCCAGCCAATCCTTGGGAGCGATACCATATTGTTTGGCATAAGCGTGAATTCGACCGCCGTGATTAAGCATAAATGATCCCCGTAACAATCCCTATAACGGAAAGCCATAACAACACACTGTTAGACACTAATCTTAGAGCACGCCCAATATCGTTTGCTTCAGCAATATTTGATGTGCCGAGCAGGGGACGTTGATGCCATTCGCCGTGATAACAGGCGACCCCACCGAGTTGAACATCCAAAGCGCCCGCACCACTGGCCATTACCGGGCCGGCATTTGGGCTGTCCCATAATGGTGCTTGCTGATTCCAGCAACTCAATGCCTTTCGCGTATTGCCAAGCAGGGCATAACTTAAAGCGGTCAGTCGGGCGGGCACAAAGTTTAATAAATCATCCAACCGAGCGGCCGTTTTACCAAAATAGAAAAATCGTGGGATACGATAGCCCCACATGGCATCCAGCGTATTGACCAGGCGGTAGGCGACCGCTCCGGCTGCACCACCGATAACAAACCAGAAAAGCGCACCAAAAACGGCGTCGTTACCATTTTCCAGCACGGATTCAATGGTCGCTTTATTGACATCAATATGCTCTTTATCCCGACTGACAATTCGGCTGGTCAATGTTCTGGCATGTTCGAGATCGCCTTGTTGCATGGCGTGCAGAATAGGCCGGGCATGATCAAACAGACTGCGATGACCCAGACACAGCGTTAACAGCGCAACGGAAAACAAGGCGCCCCAGAACGGAATCTGGCTGATCAAATAAGTAATAATAGTAATAGGAACAACACAAATTACCAATGCCAGCATGCCGGCAAAAAACTGAAGAAATCGATGCTGATTGGCGTGATTAAAACCTGCTTCGATTTTATTAACCAAAGTGCCAAAACCGACCAGAGGATGTAACCGTTTTGGTTCACCGGCAAACCAGTCAATGATCAAAGCACTGAGCATGATAATAAAGGTCATGTTTTGGTTTTGTTTTCCCAGCGGTTTTCAAAGATAAGCTCATCCAGAGGCTGACGTTGTCGCCAGTTTTCCTGCTCCAGCATGGGCTGTTGGTAAAAATCATCAACATGACCCAGACACAGAATCGCCACCGGGCAGGCACCATCAGGAATCCCCAGTAAATCGGCCAATTGTTTGGGATCAAATAAGGAGACCCAGCCCATACCCAATCCTTCGGCACGCGCAGCCAGCCACATATTCTGAATGGCACACGATACCGATGCCAGATCCATTTCCGGCAGGGTACGCCGACCAAAAACATGCGACTCCCGTTTATCCATCAACGAAACAACCAGCACTTCGGCGCAATCCTTGATGCCTTCGACTTTCAGCTGCAGAAATTCCGACTCACGTTCACCCAACGCTTTAGCAGTCAAAACTCTTTCGTTTTCAACGATTTGATGGATAGCGTTACGGATGCCGGTATCGGTAATCCGAATCACCCGCCAAGGCTGCATCAGTCCTACGCTGGGAGCCTGCCAGGCTGCTTCAAATAGTCGTTGCAGAATATCCTGGTCAATGGGATCAGCAATAAAATGGCGCATATCCCGACGCTCACCAATGGCGCGATAAACCGCATCACGATCCTGCTCATTAAAACGGTATTTATCCAGACTCATGGGGTAAACCAGAGGGCAATGAGTTCAGGGGCTGACGGAAAATAAAAGTGGATATAGCTGGCGGTCAGGCGTTGTTGCTGAAACACGGCTTCACTGACATTATTGCCATTCGGGCATTCAGCATAGACGATGGCCTCAGGCTGATTTTCCAACAAGGAATGGTGGTAGGTATGCCCACGTAAAGTGTGATTATCAAGAGTGACTTGTTGTAAAGCCAAGGCTGTCAGTCTGGCTTGTAGTTTGGCATCAGCTGCCAGCACGCCACACATTTCAGCTTGTTGGCCATGCTTATCGGTTAATGTACGGCACAAATACAGCATGCCACCACATTCAGCCACAACCGGTTTATTGGCATTAATGTGTTCACATATCGCCTGACGCATCGACATATTTTGACTGAGTGTTTCCAGATGCAGTTCAGGGTAACCACCAGACAGATAAAGGCTATCCACCTCAGGCAGCGTTGTATCCGATAACGGTGAAAAAAATATCAGCTCAGCACCCAACGCGGTTAAACAATCCAGATTTGCCTGATAAACAAAGGCAAACGCTGCATCCTTGGCCACGCCGATGCGAATAGCTTTTAACTGTGGCGATAAATGTTCGACAGGAGCGCTGTCTAGTTTGATTTGCGGTAAAACAAAGTTGGGATCGAGCTGAATGTTATCTGCCAGTCTGTCCAGACGCTCACTCAAATCCGTGAGTTCATCAGCCTGAACCAAACCCAGATAACGGCTGGGCAGGCTTTCAGTTTGACGAGACATAGTAGCAAGGCAGGGCAGATCGTCAGGTAAATCAGATGTAAGCATTTCAGCATGTCTGGCACTGCCCACACGATTGGCCAGAACGCCAGTCAACGTCACATCCTGACGAAAGTGGGCTAAGCCGAACGCTAAAGCGGCGAATGTTTGTGCCATGGCACTGGCATCAATCACCGCTAACACCGGGATTCCTAAATTGGCGGCCAGATCAGCTGTGGAGGGAGCGCCATCAAATAAGCCCATCACCCCTTCAATCAGAATGATATCTGCCTGTTTGGCGGCGTCGGCAATCAATTGTCTGGAGTGAGTTTCACCCACCATCCATAAATCAACTTGATAAACCGGATGACCTGATGCAAAAGACAATATCATTGGGTCCAGAAAGTCTGGACCCACTTTGAAAATTCGGACCTGTTTACCCTGACGTCGATAATGCCACGCCAAGGTCGCGGTAACGGTTGTTTTACCTTGACCTGAGGCGGGGGCAGCAATAATCAGCGCAGCGCAGGTTTGCTGCTGCTTTGACATTAACGTAGCTGATTACTGCGCTGGCTCAAATTCGCAAAACGGAAGCTGATCTGAATCACCGCGGCAATGGCGATGTAAAAGCTTAATTTACTCAGGTTGCCAGGATAGGACTGGACAAACCGGGTCAGATACTCAGCCATGTTTGGGTCGATATAACGACCTGAAAACCAGTAAAAACCACCGCCACTGAACAGGCCGGCAACTGCAGTAACCGTCACCAGCGTCATCACCAGTGTAAACAGAGCAGTCCAGTTAAATTGGTATCTGGATTGAAACCAGCGACCTGCCAGCCACAAACTGCCATATGCGGGTAACATAAAGCCATAGGCGGGCGAGACACAGAAATTACTGGCGCCACCTATATATACCGACATTAAATCCAGCACAACAGCCAGACCTAAAAAAGCCGGAAACCACAATTTTGAAGCCAGATAAAATCCGGCGAGCAGAAATACTGCCCAGGAGGCGCTGGGTAAAACATTGATATCGGCGAAATGATGACCACGAGTCATCACCATTAAAAAAGCAAGAAGCGCAGCCACGATCAGTTGCTGACGTTGAGACAATAACGACATTGAGGTTCTCCGATGTGCTCACCCGCACAACTTGGTTAATAGCATTTTCGGTCAACAGACCAGGATATTTCAGGCCGGTCTCCGGACTCATGAGCGGTGCTATCACCGGTTGAACACCTTCCCGTAATAGATACAGTGGCTAACGTTCAATCTGAACTCATTTACCGTTGCGGGGGCAGTGTCGGGTTTATCTATAAATCTGATGCACCGACTTCCCGTTTCATCACTTTCGCGACACCTGAAACTGCCGACAGAATAAGGATTAGCAAGCTATATTGTCAATTTGGAAATCATTTATTGCCCTTATCAGGTTTGACGATAAGCCAAGGGGGATTTAAGATGCGCGCCTCTTCAGGTGCTTTGATATCCATCAGAGTTAAACGGGAAGTTGGTGAAAAACCAACACTGCCCCCGCAACGGTAAACGTTGAAAATGCATCCAATCAGCCACTGCGATTAATCGTGGGAAGGCGGATGTACTGGCGCAAGCCACAACGTGAGTCCGGAGACCGGCCTGAAGTTCATCACAACCAACGTGTGTTGTGTGACTTTATTAATCCGGATCGCGGGTGAGCGTATCCCTAGGAGACAATATGAAACCTTCAACAAAGGCCACGCCTTTGCGTGTCTGTGCACGTCTGACCTTAGCTGCACTGGCTACTTCTACCTTCTCTGTTGCAGCTTTGGCTGAACAGGAATCTCTTGATGCAATGACGATTACCGCTAATCGGATGCCAACGGAAAATGCGTTGGCACCCAATACCGTTATTACTCGTGCGGATATTGATCGTTTGCAGATTAATGATTTACCAACTTTGCTTTCGCGTTATCCAGGTATTGATATGGTAAAAAACGGTGGTCTTGGAAAGGCCAGTAGTTTATTCATACGAGGTACAAGTAACAGGCATGTACTTGTTTTAGTGGATGGCGTGAAGTGGCAGTCTGCTACAACAGGTTCCACAGCGTTACAGGACTTTCCTGTGGAACAAATTGAACGTATTGAAATAGTTCGTGGACCTCGTTCAGGTATTTATGGTTCTGAGGCGATAGGTGGTGTGATTCAGATTTTTACTCGTAAAGGCAAACCGGGTGAGACCAAGCCTTATTTTTCCGCCGGCCTAGGAAGTAAAAATACTCAAAAAGCAACCGCAGGTGTACGTGGTGGTAATGATGATACCCAATACAACTTCTCATATAGTTATCTGACATCTAATGGCATTGATGCATTGGATGGCGATGAATCAACATCAGATCATGATGGCTACCAAAATAAAAATCTTGCATTAAACGTTTCCCACAAACTTAGTGAAAAGTGGTTGGTTGGTGCTAACTTAATTCATGCGAGCACCTATAACGAATATGATGGAATGGAACCTATTTATTCTGACAATATTCAACAGGTTATGGGAATAAATAGTCAGTTAAAAGTTAATGATGTGTGGTTAATGTCTTTTGTTTTAGGAGAGTCTCGCGACAGGTCATTAATTGTTGAGCAAGGCATTAATGGTTCTCGCTACGATACCAAGCATCGTTTTGCTAGTTGGACAAATACATTAACACTATCCAATAGTCACAAGTTGAACTTAGGAGTCGATTACGATCACGATAAAATTGAGTCTGCTCGTGTGTTTGGAGGGGATTACGGTGAAACAAGCCGAGATAATAAAGCAGCTTTCGTAAGTTGGCAGGCCAAAGCCAACCGACATGAATGGTTGTTGAGTGCTCGCTACGACGATAATGAAGCTTTTGGAAGTGAAAATACTGGAACTGCGGACTATGGATATTGGTTATCCGAAGAAATTCAATTTATAGCCAATGCTGGCACAGGATTCAAAGTTCCGACATTCAATGATCTTTATTACCCAGTTTCTGCATTTTCATTTGGTAATCCTAATGTAAAATCTGAGAGATCTACATCGTATGGCTTGGGCGTTAAAGGTGAACACGTCTGGGGCTCTTGGGCTTTAAACACTTATAAAACCAAGATTAAAGATTTAATTAACTGGGCTGCCGTTGATCCAACTAATCCATTTAGCGCGATCACCCCTTCGAATATTGATGAGGCTAAAATCAAAGGAATTGAGTTTGAATTTAACACATCCATAGCAGACTGGTTGATAACCTTTGACGCTTCAGTTTTGCAACCTGATGATGCCAATACGGATAATGTCTTACCCCGACGTTCTAAGCGTTTAGCAAACTTGCATATAGATAAGCAATGGAATAAATGGGGCACTGGTGCTAGTTGGAAACTAAGAGATCATTCATACAATGATGTAGATAATACTCAACGACTGAGTGGTTATGGATTACTAGATTTACGAGTTTCTTACAATATCTCAAATGAATGGCTGGTGAGATTGACTGGGCAAAACATGCTCAACAAAGATTACATAACAACAGCCCAAACTTTTGGTGATTTCTATAATTACAATAATGAAGGGCGAGCTGTGATGTTATCTGTTCATTATCAACCTTAAGTAAGTCTCTGAAATGACGCTCGGCTGAAACTGGCTGAGCGTTAATCCCTAAATTTTTATTTATTCCAATATTAACTCGCCGTTGCATATTATTTTTGATCCATTTTGTAATTTAATAAGAAGCAATATGGATAAAGCTGGTCAGTAATACAGCTTATCTTTTAGAATGGCAGGATTTTCCAGCTATTTCAGAGTTGTCATGACCGATCTTAAAGATAAAGGTTTTGCCACCCGTGCGGTACGTGCCGGACAGGTAAGAACGCCCGAAGGCGAACATTCAGAACCGATTTTCCCAACTTCCAGTTTTGTGTTTGATAGTGCAGAACAGGCGGCAGCAAGGTTTGGCGGTGATGAACCTGGCAATATCTATTCGCGCTTTAGTAATCCAACTGTCCGTACTTTTGAGCAACGTTTAGCGTCTCTGGAACAAGGCGAATCCTGTGTAGCAACGGCTTCAGGAATGTCTGCTATTCTGGCCACCTTTATGGGATTATGCGCTGCGGGTGATCATATTGTGTCGTCACGCAGTGTATTTGGTACCACCCGGGTTTTGTTTGATAAATACCTCAGCAAGTTCGGTTTGCAGACGGACTATGTACCGTTAACCGATTTGACTGCCTGGGAAGCGGCAATCAAGCCCAATACCAAAGCGTTATTTTTGGAAACACCTTCCAATCCACTCAATGAAATTGCTGATTTAGCTGCTTTATCGACTTTGGCTAAGCAGCATGACTGTCTGTTAATTGTAGATAACTGTTTCTGTACGCCGGCTTTGCAGCTACCGTTATTATTCGGTGCCGATATCGTCATTCACTCGGCGACCAAATATATAGATGGGCAAGGACGCTGCGTGGGTGGTGCGGTAGTCGGTGATGCACAACGGGTTGGAGAAGATGTTTTCGGTTTTCTGCGTACGGCGGGTCCAACCATGAGTGCATTTAATGCCTGGACTTTCCTGAAAGGGCTGGAAACGCTGGATTTACGCATGAAAGCGCATTCAGCCAATGCCAATCAACTGGCCCATTGGCTGCAGCAGCAGAAACAGGTTATTCAGGTGTTTTATGCGGGGCTCGAGTCGCATCCAGGTCATCAGTTGGCTAAACAGCAACAATCTGATTTTGGTGGCATTATCGCCTTTGAGGTAGAAGGAGGACAGAAAGCTGCCTGGAAATTGATTAATGCAGCACAATTTATTTCGATTACTGCCAATTTAGGGGATACCAAAACCACTATTACCCATCCGGCTACCACCACGCATGGCCGTTTGTCAGTGGAAGCGCGCGCTGAGTCAGGTATCAGCGATGGCATGATACGCTTGTCAGTTGGTTTGGAAAATGTAGAAGATATTCAAGCAGATATACAACGTGGGTTGGATCTGCTTTAAGCTCGGCAAGCAAATAACTGAACTAACGGCATAAAACCTGCATATTGAGTTTGAAATAAAACAATTCGCGTCAGGAAATCGTCAGTAATGACATTTTCTGCCGCTTTTCAAGTCAAACAGGTTGTTTTTATGCAGAGAATATTTAGGTTCCTACTGGCCCTGCCCATCCTCATCTGGTTTGCGATTCCAGCATTGGCAAATGCAGAAACAAATGCAGATGTGCGCATTATTATTGATGTGTCCGGCAGTATGAAATACAACGACCCTGAGAATTTACGAGCACCGGGTTTACGCCTATTGGGTGGATTGATGCCAGGTGATGCCGAAAGTGGTGTCTGGACTTTTGCCCGCTATGTGAACATGCTGGTGCCATTACAAAAAGCTGACGATACTTGGCGACAACGTGCTCAGCAAAAATCCTCTGAAATTCACTCTCATGGTTTATTTACCGATATTGAGCAAGCGCTGCAAAAGGCCACAGCGAATGTCAAAGCTTCTGATCCAGCCAAGCAACGCAGTATTATCCTGTTATCAGATGGTCTGGTTGATTTGCATCAGGGAAAAGCATCCAGCGATCAATCACGGCAGAACATCATCAATAAGTTGTTGCCACAAATAAAACAAAAAGGCTTTCGTATACACACGATTGCTTTGTCTGAAGATGCTGATCACGAACTGCTTAAACAATTATCACTGGCTACAGATGGCTGGTACCATCAGGTGGATAATGCGGATGAGCTGGAACGTGTTTTTCTGCATTTGTTTGAACAAGCCACTCAACGTGACTCGGTTCCACTTGTAGATAATCGATTTACCATTGATACCAGTGTCAATGAAATGACGATTTTGGTGTTTCGTGAAAATGAAACCGACGTCACCCAACTGGTTCAACCCGATCAAAAAAATCAATCACATGAAACGCATGAGTCCTCAGTAAGCTGGATGCAGGAAAAACATTTTGATCTGATTACCATCGACAAACCAATGTCCGGAGAGTGGTTTATTGATGGCAATATCGATCCGGATAACCGGGTAATGGTATTAACAGACCTGCGAATGGAAACAATTGATCTGCCAAATAATATTCTGGCTGGAGAGCAGTTTGATATTGTCGCCAAATTAACCGACCATGGTAAACAGATTGATCGACAGGATTTTCTGCAACTGGTTACTGCAGAGTTAAGCACTCAACCATTGCAGGGTGAACCGATCAATAACAAAATGACCTTGAATAACCAGACGGCGACGTTTATGGCAAATTTGGGCAAGCTGTTTGACAGTGGACAAAATGATATTGTGATCACCGCAAAGAGTGACACCTTTGAGCGTCAGCGACGGCAATCAGTCAATGTCGTCGCATTACCGTTTGATGTTACTGTGACGCAACTGGACGGTGATAGCCGGAGTCATCGGCTTTCGATGTCTGCTGATGCCAGTATGATTGATCCTCAATCTCTGCAAATCTCTGCTTTACTCAGTGCACCAGATGGCAGTGAATTCCCCTACGAAGTATTACGGCAGTCTGAATCTGAAAATGCCTGGCAGTTGACAGTGGCCGATTTACAACCTGAAACCGCTTATCAATTATCGTTGCAGATTCGGGGGGAAACTCCGGCAGGGCGGAATGTATTTTTACAACCCAAGCCCATTCAGTTACTTGATGAAGCCGCCGGTGCGTCGCTAACAATTACTTCAGAAACGCCGATTGCTGCCGAAAAGGTTAATGATGAGCCATTTGAACCGGTGATAATTGATCCGGTTGCGGATGAGCCTAATGCAGAAATACCGGAATCCACCTTCCAGCTTTCTGACACAGTCATTTTAGCTATTGGTAATGCCGTTATTGTGTTGTTATTAATAATGGGATTCTGGTTTTGGCATCGCAGCCGTCGCCGGCAGCTTTTACCTGGAGACTTATTATAAATGTCGATGACTGATCCGGTTTTCCAATGGCTGGCCTATGAGCTGGCAGCCATCTTTGCTGTTTTGTGTATCTGGATGTTGATCCGCGCGCATCGCAAACACAAACGCACCAAAGCTGCAGCGGCACGCACGGCCAAATTAATCAAAAATAACTACGAGCAACGTGTGGCTGCATTAGGCAGTCAACTGAGTGAGCGCTATGGTTTAAGTGGTGAAGCACTTGATTCAATGGTCGAGGAACTGGTGCTGCGGGAAAAAGAGATTTTTAAATCAATCGTTAATTTGTATTCTGAGCAAGACGAAAAAACACTTCATAACTTTCCAGACCAAATTACCTCACTAACTGACGCCACCCTCAGCATTATGCAGGCTGATATTGAGCAGGAGCCTGATGCCCTTGAGATAGAGGCGGTTGACGAAGAGCCGCTGGCCGAGGAATCTGCGGTTGATACTGAATTACCAGAAGAACCAGAAGTTGATACTGAAACGGAAGAGGAACCTGTAGCAGATTTTGATGGTGTATTTGATGATGAGAATGCAGACACCATTGTTGAACAGATGGAGCAGCTTGATGACGAAACAGATGTTGTCGAAGAGCTAACCGATACAGATGAAATTTTTGATATTGAACTGGCAGATACCGAATCAGATGAAGTCGATGTCGATGATATTTTCGCTCAAAACCAGATAGTTGAGGAGTCTCTTGCCACTGAATCAGATAATAATCCAGCTGATTCGATGACAGATTTTGATTTGGCTGCGGACGAGCAGGCCAAAGAAGATGAACCAGAACCAGAACCAGAACCGGCAAGCAGCTTGATGCGGATGGCTGATTTTCTGAAGACCGACTGGAATCCGGTAATTCCTGATGTTTACGGTAAAACATCCCTTGAAACGGAAGTTGAAGAAAACCAGCCAGATATGGAAACCGAGATAGAAACAGACACAGTCAGTGCAGCGACTGAACCAAAAGGTATGAAGGCCCACTTGAATAAAGCCTGGACCAATCAGGTGCCTGATATCTATGGAAAACCCACAATTCCTGTAGCAGGTAATGAGCAAATAACTGACGACGTGGCAGCCTTTGAACATCAAGAACTGAAATTTCATGCTTTTGAAAGTGATGACTCAGCCCATCAAGGGCTAACGAAGGCAGTTCAGCCAGCCAACATTGAATTAGATATTGAACAACTTGATGACGTGGATTCAGACGCAAAAGATAAGATTTCGGCCACAGAAATCGATGATCTTATGCGTGCCACTGACATGCCGGTAGAAAGTGATTCCAATGATCTTGAGCAGGAAAAAGCAGAGATCGAAAACGTTATTGAAAATGATGCAGAAACCAGCCTCCCTGAAGAAAATAAATTAGCAGAATCTGATATCGATGCCATTGAGTCGCATGATGAGCCTGTTGAACAGATTGAATTAGACAATCTTTTGACGGAGATGGATGAGTCAGTTATATCAGAGCTCACCTCTGAAGACACTGCAGAAACCTTCGAACAAACAGATAGGGTTGAACCGGCGGAAAGTGATGATGCAGCTGACACAACATTAGAAGAAACTCTGCAACAAAATGAACAAGGTTATCAATCTGATACCGAACCAGCTTCGTCTATGGATGAACAGGAGATGATAGCCGAGCAGGCAGCGTCTACTGATCAAAACCAACAGCCATTAGAAGAATCGTCAGAACCTAACACTGAGGCAGAAATAAACAGCTTTGCTGAAGAGTCAGCCAAAACGGACTGGGATACAGACCTGTTTGTAGATCCAGTTGAGCCCGCAGAGATGGCTGAAGATCAGGAAGCGTCTGCCAGTCAGAATTTCGAGGATATATCCGAAAAAGCTGAGCCGTTTGAGGAAATCGAGTCTGAGGAAATCACGGCACAAAATGCCGATGAACAACCCGTACAGCCAGAACCAACAGAAATCGAAAATAATGAAGAAACCGCATCAGTAGATGATTCAATTTCTGAGGAAATTGAGTCTGCAGAGTGGGAAGAGCCGATTAGCCAGCATTCGCCAGAGAGTGCTGATGTAGAGGTTGATTCAACCGACCAATTCTCAGCTGAAGATATGGAGGCAGAAAACTCAATTGAACAACCTGAAGAGTTAGTGTCAGCAGAAACTGAAAATGCTGAAGAAACCTTATCAGTAGATGATTTGGGTTCGCCAAATAGAGAGTCTGATGAACAGGAAGAATCAATTAGTCAGAACTCGGATATTCATTCTGAAGCAGCTGAAACGTTAGAACAATTTGCATCTACTGAAACATTACCAGAAGAATCAGCTGAAACTACCGAAGATATAGATTCAGCAGAAATCAACGCTATCGAAGAAGCTTCAGACATACCTGATTCAAACCTTGAAAGCAGTGAGTCCACTGAGTCAGAAGAACCGATTAGCCAGAATTCATTGGATAATATTAATGATGGGGTTGAATCAGCTGAGCAATTTTCAGCAGAGGATATGCTGGCAGAAAATTCAGTTGAACAGCCTGAAGAGTTAGTTTCTGCAGAAACTGAAAATGCTGAAGAAACCTTATCAGTAAATGATTCAAATCCAGAAAGTCTTGATTTCGTTGAGCTTGATGAATTGATTAATCAAAATTCTCAGGATCCCGCTGAAGAAGCTCAACCCTCCGCTGAAGCTCCACCAGCCGATATGGAATTGAATGATACGTTCTCAGCTGATCAGCATACCACTGAATCAGAGCTAAACAATCAAAGCGACTCGATTGAAGAAGGCCAAACAGAGGACTCTGTTACCGAAATCCAAGCCGAAGCGACACAAGATAATGAGACAGAAAGCTTAGCCGGAATAATGGCCTCACAGCCAAACCATGAAGATGCAAACAGTGGTAACAAAACTAATAATCTTGAGGAAAAGGCAGAAGAGCCATTTAATGAGATTGATAAGCTGCGCGCCAAACTTCGTGAGCGGACTGAAAGATTAAAAGCAGCAAGACAGCAACGGCTTGATGAAACGCAGGCGGAGAATCCATTTACTGAAACAACATTAGAAGATTCAGCCACTCCCAATGAACGTTTTCAGCAATCATCTCCAAACGACGCAACAGATATTGCTGCGCTTCAAACTGATCCATTAGCCGAAAAGGTCGATACTGAGAATGCATCAGAAGAGTCTGTTACCCAAGATGAGCCTTTTCAGTTAACTGAAGAGGAAGACTTACAACAAAAGCTATTAGCTGCACAAATGCCTGAAGATGATGCTGAACAGACAGACTCATATGAAAGCCAAACTCCTGCTGAAGCTGAATTATCATCAATCGAGCCGATGGAAGAGAATGAAGCAGAAGAGGAAAGCTTTCAATTCCAATCCTCAGAAGAATTAGAAGCACCTGTCGATGAGATGGATAATGTTTTTGATGAGGAGGCCGAACTAGCTTCACATGTAAATGAATTGGAAATTTTAGATCAGGATCAAAGTGTAGATAACGAGTCGAATCAACCCGATGATGATGTAGAAGCTACTATTCCACCAAATAAAACACCCTCATCAGAAGCTGACGAATGGGTAGCAGAGCTTTTAAATGAAGAGCAGCTGGCCGATTCAACTAATGATTTGCCGCCAGAATCTTTGACCGAAGATGATTCAGCAAGCGAAATAATGCAGGCAAGTGAACAAATTATTGAGCCAGAAATAGATCGAACTGAAACAATCTCTGCCGAAGCCGAAGCCGAAGCCGAAGCCGAAGCCGAAGCCGAAGCCGAAGCCGAAGCCGAAGCCGAAGCCGAAGCCGAAGCCGAAGCCGAAGCCGAAGCCGAAGCCGAAGCCGAAGCCGAAGCCGAAGCCGAAGCCGAAGCCGAAGCCGAAGCCGAAGCCGAAGCCGAAGCCGAAGCCGAAGCCGAAGCCGAAGCCGAAGCCGAAGCCGAAGCCGAAGCCGAAGCCGAAGCCGAAGCCGAAGCCGAAGCCGAAGCCGAAGCCGAAGCCGAAGCCGAAGCCGAAGCCGAAGCCGAAGCCGAAGCCGAAGCCGAAGCCGAAGCCGAAGCCGAAGTCTCAAAAGAACCAACAAAGGCAGAGTTGGATTTTGCAGCCGCACTGGCCGAAGAACAAGCCCAGGCTGAACAGGACCGTAAGCAGACCCAGTCAGAAATAGCCGGTTTTGATATTCCAGAACAGCCCGAGTTACCTGAACCGGAACGTCTCGAATCATTACTTAAAGATGTTGAAAAGTTGCAGGCGACGCAATCAGATAATAATGCATCACTGATTCCTCCAACCCAGGAGACACCACTTCCGGATCCTGCGCAATTGGAGAACCTGTTGACCGATGTTGATAAATTAACGGCCGTTAAAAAACCGGTGAAAAGTAAAAAGAAACGCAGTGAGTTGCAGGCGATTCTCTCAACAATACCGTCCTTTTCTGGCAGTAATAAAACAAAATATAAATAATCAGAGCATTTTCTTAGGCTCAGATTTTGATCAAATAGTGATATTTTTAAACGGTCTGATTAACGTTTTGCTAAAATTTCCGTCGTTTAAGCACGGGAAAAATTATGTCAGACCAAATTCATCAGGTAGCCATTATCGGTGGCGGTGTCTGTGGCACCGCGCTACTGTATATGCTGGCTGAATATACTGATCTCAATGATATTGTCCTGTTGGAAAAGTATGCCGGAGTGGCCAAGGTCAACTCCAATGGCCGTAACAACAGTCAGACTATCCATTGCGGTGATATTGAAACCAACTACACATTGGAGAAAGCCACTAAAGTAAAGGCCGCCGCTGAGATGCTGGTGAATTTTGCTGCCGATTTAGCCAATGTTGATCAGGTGATTTTCAAATATCCGAAAATGGTTTTAGGTGTAGGCGAGCAGGAATGTCGTCAGCTTCGCCAACGTTACCAGACTTTCCGTGAAGTATTCCCCAAGATGAAGCTATTGGAGAAATCCGATATTGCAACTTATGAACCTTCAGTGGTTATGGTTAATGGCGAAATGCGGGCAGAACCCTGTGTTGCGCTTGCCGTTTTGGATGATTACAGTGCAGTGGATTATCTGCGTTTATCTGAAGCCTTTGTTGATAAAGCCAAAGCAAAAACTGATAAACAAATCCAGTTAGCGTTTAACAGTGAAGTCGATGATATTGTCGAAAAAGATGGCGTGTTTTCGCTGGTCACCGGCGACAAAATCATCAAGGCTCGCAGTGTAGTGGTTTCTGCGGGCGGACACAGCTTATTACTGGCACAGAAAATGGGGTACGGGTTGGAGTTCTCCTGTCTGCCAGTAGCTGGAAGCTTTTATTTCACTCCGCAGGTTCTCCGTGGCAAGGTATATACCGTGCAGAATGATGCGTTGCCTTTTGCAGCGGTACATGGGGATCCGGATGTACTGGTCGAAGGTAAAACCCGGTTTGGACCTACAGCATTATTACTGCCACTGTTAGAGCGTTATAACAACAAAACTTTTTTCGATTTTCTGCGTGTTCTGCGTCTCGACAGCCGGGTAATGAGAGTGTTCTGGGATTTATTCCGGATTAAGGATATTCGCAATTACATCTTTAAAAACTTTCTGTTTGAAGTGCCGTTATTACGTCGCTGGCTGTTTTTGAAAGATGCCCGCAAAATTGTGCCTGGCCTGCAATTGAAAGATATTGAATTTGCCAAAGGTTTTGGGGGTGTCAGACCTCAGTTGATTGATAAAAAGAATGCCAAATTGTTGATGGGGGAAGCGAAGATTAACCCTGGTACAGGCATTGTTTTTAACATGACACCATCGCCTGGCGGCACCAGCTGTCTGGAAAATGCTGAAACCGATATGCGGCTGATTGCCAGCCGTTTGGGTGCAACAATTAATGAATCACAGCTGAAGCAAACACTTCATAAAGCAGCAACAATAAATTAATGGATTCATCACCTTACATTACTGCTGATGGCATGTTCCGGATGAACCAGGAACTGAGTGAACGCTGGCAGCGACGCAGACATGTGGTTCAGGCGCTGGCGGCTGCAGCGGCAGAAGGGGATCGATCTGAGAATGCAGAATATATTTATCGCAAGAAAGAACTCAGAGAAATAGACCGGCGTATTCGCTATCTTCAAAAACGTATTCCCGATTTGATGGTGATTGATCGTATTCCGGATGATCAGGATGCGGTGTTTTTTGCTGCGTACGTGACGCTGTTGAAGGATGATACGGAAGAGGTTCAATACCGTATTGTCGGTCCGGATGAGATTGACCACGCCAAAGGCAATATCAGTGTCGATTCACCTTTGGCGCGGGCGTTATTAAAAAAGCAGATTGATGATGAGGTGAGTATTCAGGTTCAGGATGGTGGTCATCGTTATCTGATTCTGGACATTAACTATTAATTGGCTGCAGGCTGGATGCGATAAATTTCGCCATCATCAGTTGACACATATAACCAGCCTTCAGGGCTTTCAATAACATCGCGAATACGTTTTTTCATTGTTCGCAGATAGCGTACTTCATCGACTGCCTGATTATCCTGAATTTTAACCCGGTTCAGATGCTGTAACGCCAGCGCACCGGAAATTAAATCGCCTTGCCAATCCGGGAAAGCATCACCTTGATATTGCACCAGACCACTGGGGGCAATTGAGGGAATATAAACTTTTACCGGATTTTCCATACCTTCTACTTCTTTTTTGCCAACGGAAACTGGAGCGTAGTATTCCTTGCCATGAGAAGCTTCCGGCCAACCGTAGTTTTTACCGGCTTCAATCAGATTGATTTCATCGCCACCGCGTGGACCATGTTCAATGTCCCATAGTTGCTGAGTCTCGGCGTTATAAAATAACCCTTGCGGATTACGATGACCATAACTCCAAATTTCCGGCAAGGCATTAGTATCTCCCACAAAAGGATTGTCCTGCGGGACACTGCCATCAAGTTTGAGTCGCAGAATGGTGCCATTGTGATTGCTTAGATCCTGAGCTCTATCACGTTCCCCACGATCTCCAATCGAGAAAAACAGATGACCCTGTTGGTCAAATACAATTCGGCTGCCGTAATGCTGACCTTTACTGGTACGAGATTGAGTGACCAGCAAATCGTTCCAATCACTTAGGGTGTTTCCATCCAACTTGGCACGGGCGAGGGTGGTGGCACCCTGGCCGTCTACATCTTTGCTATATGTGAAATAAATCCAGCCGCTTTCTGTATAATCGGGGGATAGAGCAACATCCAGAAAACCGCCCTGTCCAACAGCTTTGACCTTGGGGACGCCACTTATGTTGGTCTTATTTCCTGAATCCAGATCAAGCAGAATTAATTTACCTTCACGTTGAGTAACCAGCATTGTGCCATCCGGCAAGATTGCCATTCCCCATGGGATACCCAATCCATCTGCAACCTTGTCAATTTGCAGCTTTTTATCATTGACGCTACCCGCATGGGCAGTAATTGCAGAGGTTAAAATCAATAAAACAAACAGCTTACTGATCAACTTCATCTAACTACTCCTTAATTTAAGAACTACAGGACAGCATCGAGCAGCCAGGTTTATCTCTGGCCCAGTCTGGGCGTTTGGCTGCGTAATGATCATACTGTGGTTGTTCATCATAAGGACGGTGCATGACCTCCAGAAGTTCATCAATCATGCTGTAATCACCCTCATGGGCTTTATCAATCGCCTGTTGTGACAAGTAGTTGCGTAATACATATTTCGGATTAACCAGATTCATTCTGGCTTTTCTATCCTGGTCACTGGTGCCATCCTGTTGCACACGTTGCTGATACTGACGCAACCAGTCACAGATATCTTTTTTATCTTCTTTCGATAAGGCATCTGGGGCGTAATAAGCTTCCATCAACGGTTCCAATAGTGCTTCATCGCTGAGG
Organism: Methylophaga nitratireducenticrescens; assembly: GCF_000260985.4. Taxonomy (NCBI): domain Bacteria; kingdom Pseudomonadati; phylum Pseudomonadota; class Gammaproteobacteria; order Thiotrichales; family Piscirickettsiaceae; genus Methylophaga; species Methylophaga nitratireducenticrescens. Next base: position 2,290,314 of record NC_017857.3, on the reverse strand, counting down.
TCCTTCTGTTCACAGCTCACATCGGCTAATCGGCGATAGAAAATCGTCATATCGGTTTCAGCCAATAACAGAATTTTCTGTAACTGCTGATTCAATTCATGATCATCATCACCCTGATACTCGTTCAGTCCCAGCTTGTCGGCACGCATCTGTTGCCATTTATTGGTGTAGAGCTCGACATAATCGGTAAGAATCTGTTGTAACGGCTCAACTTCATTAATCAATGGATATATCGCGTTGCCGAGTTGCAGCAGATTCCACTGGGCAATCTGCGGCTGATGCCCAAAACGGTAGCGTTTACCAGTGGCATCGGTGGTGTTAGGCGTCCAGTCGGGATCGTAATTATCAATCCAGCCATAAGGGCCGTAATCAATAGTCAGTCCTAAAATCGAAGTGTTATCAGTGTTTAATACGCCATGCACAAAACCGACACGCATCCAGTGCACTACTAAATCTGCTGTGCGTTCACAGACTTCTTTAAACCAGGCCAGATAAGTTTCTTTGGAAGGTTCTCCCAGATGCGGAAAATGATGGCGAATGGTGTAATCGATCAATAAACGAAGATTGTCGATATCGCCTCGCGAGTTAAACAATTCGTAATTACCAATGCGCAGGAAAGAAGGCGCGACTCGACAGACAATCGCACCCGGTTCAGTTTGCGGCCGGCCATCGTAAAACATATCGCGAACTACGCCTTCTCCGGTTGTGATCAGACTCAAGGCACGGGTTGTGGGTACACCAAGATGAAACATGGCTTCACTGCAGAGAAATTCACGAACGGATGATCGTAATACCGCTAAACCATCAGCCGAACGGGAATAGGGGGTTTCACCTGAACCTTTAAGCTGCAGCATTTGCAACTGGCCGTGAATATCCTGAACTTCACCGAGATTGATGGCACGGCCATCGCCCAGTTGTCCGGCCCAGTTGCCAAATTGATGTCCGCCATAGCACATGGCATGGGGTTGCATGCCTTCTAGCATTTCATTACCGGCAAATACATTAGCAAACTGTCGGCTTTCACAATCTACCGGTCTGATGCCTAAGTCGGTAGCTAAATCCATGGAATAAGCGACCAGTTTAGGATCGGCGACAGGCGTAGGGTTCACAAAGGTATAACAGGCACCAAGCACCTGACGGCGAACATTTTCGGTATCCGGATCGGCGGGGAGCTCCCGTACAAACCGGTTATCGAATTGCAGCCGTGTCATTGGCGTGGTAGTGGCGTCGTTGGGATTAAATTCTTCAGTAGTCATAGGCCTATTACAACAGATAGCAGCCGGCGAAAACACCGGCTTTTCGTATTGTTATTGACTGACTAATAGAGTCGGAAAGTTCCTAGAAAAGGACTTAGGGTTTTAGCCCAAGGCTTTACGTTGCTGCTGTAACTGACTTAACGACTGTTCCAGCTCGGCCAGTTTTTCACGTTCTTTGGCAACAACATCTGCGGGCGCCTTGGCAACATAATTTTCATTACTCAGTTTGCCCGCTGATTGTTTGATGATTTTATCCAGTTTGCTGATTTCTTTGTCCAGACGGGCAATTTCAGCATCCTTATCAATCAAGCCTTCTAGAGGAATCAGAATTTCCATTTTACCAACCAGTGCAGTAGCAGCAGCAGGCGCTTCGCCATTTAAGTATTCAATTGCATCTAAATTAGCTAATTTTTTCAAAAAATTCCCTCGAATATCTACAAGGGTTTTATCTATATTATCAGCATTCTTAAGAATTACTTTTAGACTTTTCTTTGGAGCAATGTTCATTTGTGAACGAATGGAGCGAATACCATTTGTAAATTTCATCAACCATTTCATTTCTTCTTCGGCAACCAAATCAATTTTGCTGCTATCAGCAACAGGATACGGCTGGTTAATAATGGTGTTGCCGGATTTACCAGCCAGTGGCGCGATGGTCTGCCAGATTTCTTCGGTAATAAACGGCATAAACGGATGTGCTAAACGCAGCGTGGCTTCCAATACCCGAACCAGGGTACGGCGGGTGCCACGTTTGGCGACATCACTGGCTGCATTATTATTTAAAACTGGTTTAGACAGCTCCAAATACCAGTCACAATAGTTATTCCAGATAAACTCGTAAATCGCCTGTGCCGCCAAATCAAAGCGATAGCTGTCGATAGCGCGGGTAACATCCAGTTCAGTTTGTTGTAATAACGAAATGATCCAGCGATCCGCCAGACTGAGTTCGACTTCAGCGTTATCAATGCCGGTATCCTGATCTTCGGTATTCATTAATACGTAACGCGCTGCATTCCACAGTTTGTTACAAAAGTTTCGATAACCGGCAATGCGATTCATATCAAAATTGATATCACGTCCGGTAGTGGCTAGAGAGGCAAAGGTAAAGCGCAGCGCATCGGTTCCGTGCGGTGCGATACCTTCCGGAAATTCCTTGCGAGTAGCTTTTTCAATCTTGGCGGCCAGTTGTGGCTGCATCATGCCACTGGTACGTTTGGCAACCAAAGATTCCAGATCAATACCGTCGATAATATCGATGGGATCCAGAACATTACCTTTGGATTTGGACATTTTCTGGCCATGTGAGTCGCGCACCAGACCATGGATATAGACTTCTTTGAATGGCACATCATCCATAAATTTGATGCCCATCATCATCATCCGGGCAACCCAGAAAAAGATAATGTCAAAACCGGTCACCAAAACACTGGTCGGATACCAGGTTTTCAAAGCCGCATCATCAGCCGGCCAACCCAAAGTGGAGAAGGGCCATAACGCTGAAGAGAACCAGGTATCTAAAACATCTTCATCCTGTTTCAGGCTGATTGCATCATCCAATTGGTGTTTTTGGCGGACATCGGCTTCATCATGACCAACATAGATATTGCCCTGTTCGTCATACCAGGCAGGGATGCGGTGTCCCCACCAGATTTGTCGTGAAATACACCAGTCCTGAATGCCATCCATCCAGTTATAAAAGGTTTTATCCCAGTTGGCTGGGACAAATTTAATTTTACCTGACTGTACCGCTTCAACTGCCGGAGCCGCCAGTACATCAGCTTTGACATACCACTGATCAGTCAATAATGGTTCGATAACAGCATTAGACCGATCACCTCGTGGCACCATCAGTTTATGGTCCTGAATGGTTTCCAGTAAGCCTAATTCTTCAAAATCGGCAACGATTTGTTTGCGGGCTGCATAGCGATCCAGACCGCGATATTTTTCCGGTGCATTGTCATTAATGGCAGCATCAATGGTCAGAATATTGATTTGTTCAAGATTGTGACGATTGCCAACTTCAGCATCGTTGAAATCATGGGCTGGAGTAATTTTGACGCAGCCACTACCAAATTCCGGATCAACGTAGTCATCGCCAATGATCGGAATTTCACGGCCGACTAAAGGCAAGGTGATGGTTTTGCCAATCAGCTGTTTATAACGTTCGTCTTCCGGATGTACTGCTACAGCCGTGTCACCGAGCATAGTTTCCGGACGGGTAGTGGCAACTACCAGATGACCACTGCCATCGGTTAACGGATAACGGAAATGCCATAAATGACCAGCTTCTTCTTCTGATAATACTTCCAAATCAGATACGGCGGTATGTAAAACCGGATCCCAGTTCACCAGACGTTTACCGCGGTAAATCAAACCTTCTTCATGCAATTTGATAAACACATGTTTGACCGCTTCGGACAGATTGTCATCCATGGTGAAACGATCTCGAGACCAGTCCAGAGAGGAACCAAGACGACGTAGCTGACGGGTAATATTGCCACCGGATTCGCCTTTCCAGTCCCAGACCCGTTCAATAAAGGCGTCACGGCCTAAATCATGGCGGGTTTTACCTTCGGCATTTAACTGACGTTCCACTACCATCTGGGTGGCGATACCGGCATGGTCAGTACCCGGTTGCCACAGCGTGTTATCGCCTTTCATGCGGTGATAACGAGTCAGCAAATCCATGATGGTGTTATTAAACCCATGACCCATATGCAAACTGCCGGTGACATTTGGCGGCGGCAACATAATGGCGTAGGGCGTGCCTTCGCCAGAAGGTTTGAATTCGCCGTTTTGTTCCCACTGTTGATACCAGCGTTGTTCTATTGCATCGGGATTATAGGTTTTGTCCATGCGTCTCTGCGTTTATCTGTTCGGAAAAAGAAAAGCGGGCATTATACCCGCTTAATGTGTGCCCGGTCATGAGTGAGCCGGAATGTGTTAATTGTTTATTTGATGCGTATCGAGATGATAGCCACGATCCTTGTAAAACTGATAGCGAACGCGTCCCTGTTTTTTGATTGCTTCATCGCCATTAATAATTTCGGCCAGCCGTTCAAACTGACTGAAAAATAATGGTTGAACCGGGTTTAAATTGATTAATACGTCCATCAGTTTTGGTGGCGCTATATTTTCATGGCTAATCAAAACTGGCGCTTCGATTTTATTATCTGTCGCTAAGACCTGATGCGGGACAAAACTGTCTGGCCGAAAAGCCCATAAAGCCTTATCCATCGCTTCACTCTGGTCCTGATCCTCAGTATGAATAAACACCTGATGACCCTGTAGATAAGCTTTTTCCGCCAGCCGGCAGGCAAATTGCTGCCGGTCAAGCGGATCGGTTGAACCTAAAATATAAAAACTGACTTTAGTCATGAACGAATTATCAGTCTTCCAGGCGGTTCAGGATATATTGCATCAATAAGGGCACTGGACGACCGGTTGCGCCTTTTTCCTTGCCGCCATTCCAGGCGGTACCGGCGATATCCAGATGTGCCCATTTAAATTTCGCAGTGAAACGGGACAAGAAACACGCCGCTGTGACACTGCCTGCTTCCTTACCGCCGATATTGGCGATATCGGCAAAATTACTATCGATTTGTTTTTGATAGTCATCCCACAATGGCAATTGCCAAGCTCTATCAAAACTATCATTACCTGCTTTGAGCAAGTCATCAGCCAGATCCTGATTGTTGGTCATCAAACCCGAAGCATTATTTCCTAACGCAACAATAATGGCGCCAGTCAAGGTAGCAATGTCAATAACTGTTTCGGGATCAAAGCGTTCGCTGTAAGTCAGAGCATCGCACAAAATCAAACGTCCTTCAGCATCGGTATTTAATATTTCAATGGTTTGCCCCGACATACTGGTCACGACATCGCCAGGTTTATTGGCTTCTCCATCTGGCAGGTTTTCAGAGCTTGGAATGACACCGATAATATTGATCGGTAACTGTAATTCAGCAACCGCTTGTACGGTACCTAACACACTGGCCGAACCGCACATATCGTATTTCATCTCATCCATTCCCTGAGAAGGTTTGAGCGAGATACCGCCTGCATCAAAGGTTAAACCTTTTCCAACCAGTACTATGGGCTTACTGTCACCGCCACCACCATAATTCAGCGTGATCAGTTTGGCGGGTTGGCGGCTGCCACGGGAAACTGAAAGTAATGATCCCATGCCCAATTCGGCCATATCGCTTTCTTCCAGCACATCAACCGCCAGATTGTCATAATCCTGTCCCATTTTGATGGCTTGTTCTGCAAGATACGATGGAGTGCAAATATTGCCTGGTAAATTACCCAGCTCACGAGCCAGATTCATACCTTTACCAATAGCGGCCCCTATTTCACAAGCTTTTCCCAGAGCATCAATATCTGCTTCACTCGCCATAAATCCGAGATGGGTAAGCGGTTTTTCAACCGGTTTGAACTGGCTTTTAGTCTGGCTGTAGCAATATAGAGCGGTTTCTGTATTGATAACTGTTTGACGAATTTTCCAGGCAGTACTGCGCTCCTTAACAGGTGCTTCTGCTAAACAGCTTACAGCTTGTGCGGCAGCACTTTCATTTAACCATTTGGCCATTGCAATACAGGCTGTATTAAAATCATTTTCACTGATTTTTTCGAATTTGCCACAACCAATCAGTAATACTCTTGGGCTGGAAATACCTTGGATATCCTGTAACAGCATCGTTTGACCTGGTTTGCCATTAATGTCACCACGTTCGATAACACGCTGAATTAATCCTTTACTTGCGGTGTTTAATGTTGCCGCTGCAGGACTGAGTTGGCCGCCTTCAAATATGGCAACAGCAATACAGTCAATTGATTGTGTTGGTAGAACATCTTTGGTCACAAAATACTGCATGGATTTCTCCTGTTGATGTAGATGGTTTAGACTGCGTTTTTTATTGCAGTGAACTGACTGCCTATTCTAACGAAGACCATTGAATAATGCCCGTCCTAAGACAAATATTTGTTGAACGTTTTAGCCTGATTGACCGATATATGCTGCGAGAGTTTTTAATTTCTCTGACAGCCGTCATCGGTGTGCTATGGCTGATTTACGTAGCGACACGTTTTGCCCGCTATCTGGCTCAGGCGGCTGTGGGCAATTTACCGGCAGAAGTCATTTTCAATCTGCTATGGCTGAATTCCTTTGGCGCGTTATCCGTATTACTGCCGATTGGTACTTTTTTAGCAGTATTGCTCAGTTTGTCACGAATGAGTTCAGATAACGAACTGACGGTGATCGCAGCCTGCGGTATTGATGGTAATCGTATATTACGCAATGTTGTTGTTTTCAGCGGTGCAATGGCGATTATTACCGGCTCTTTGGCATTGCTGATTGTTCCAGATGTCTTATCAGGGCGCTATGAAATCGAACAGAAAGCCAAAGTGGCTGCTAACACAACGGGACTGATTGCGGGCAGTTTTAAAGAAAGCCAGAATGGTGATTGGACCTTCTATTCACAACAGCTCAGCGAAGATAAAACCCATATGGAAAATATCTTCATTGAAATTCATCGAGATGAAAAGCCTCTTATATTTAGAGCCAAGCGGGGACGTTTTGATATTGAAGCCGAGAGTGGCGATAAATATCTGGTTTTAGAAGATGGCTATCGCTACGAAGGTAATGCTGGTGATTTGGATTTCCGTATCGCGGAATACGCAACACATAGTATGCTGATTGAACGTGGCGAGTCGGTCCAGGTTCGTGAAAAACATAAATCCCTACCCACTGCGGTGTTATGGGAGCGCGGAGAACCTCAGGATTTGGCTGAAATTCAGTGGCGGGTTTCCAGCGCTGTTATGACGGTCATTTTGAGTGTGATAGCCATCACCCTGGCACACACTGGACCAAGGCAAGGACGTTATGCCGGATTTTTCCCAGCGGTATTGGTCTATGTGATTTATAGCAATTTATTAGGTGTGACCCGGGCGTGGGTGGAAAAAGGTGATTTAGCTCCGTGGATAGGAGCGATTTGGGTACATCTTTTAATGATTAGCATTATGTTGATGTTACAAAATCGCCTGAAATTTAAACGATTCTGGCAACAACGTAAGCGACTGAAAACAGCATGATTTTGCAACGTTATATTAGTAAAACCATCTTAGCTAGTACGGCTCTAGTATTGGTGGTATTGATGTCGCTATATACCTTTATGGATTTTATTACCGAGCTGGATGATCTGGGAAAAGGTGATTATCAATTGTTGGATGTATTGGCCTATCTTGCATTGTCGATGCCTAAAAGAATTTATGAACTCCTGCCAGTTGCTGCTTTGCTGGGAAGTGTGATTGGTTTGGGAACATTGGCGTCGCAAAGTGAATTGGTGGCAATGCGGGCGGCCGGCATCTCAGTGAAAGATATTAATAAAGCCGTTTTGATGGTTGCCGGTATTTTAATGGTTATTGCTGTCGTTCTTGGTGAGCTGGTCAGACCTATTACGGAACAAAAAGCCTTGCAGATCCAAACTGCCTCACAAACAGGAACCGAGGGAAGTCATTCTGAATTTGGTTTTTGGACTCGTGATGGCAATCACTTTAACCATATCGAACGAATTCATCGCGATGGCCGCTTTGAAGGTATTAAGGTCTATGAATTTGATGATAAACATCAATTGAGGATTGTGACTAAAGCCAGGGAAGCTCGTTACGATAACAATGAATGGCTGATGTTTGATGTAGTACAAAGTACGATTGATGAAAATGGCGTGGAGGTGAGGGCGATAGAACGGGCCAAATGGCGCTCAAAACTTAATCCTGGCATGTTGAATATTGTTGTGGTCCCACCCGAATTTTTGCCGGTATGGAATCTGATGGAATATGTTTCATATCTGAAGTCCAATCATCAGGCGGTAAGTCAATATCAATTGGCATTCTGGAGCAAAATTATGATGCCATTGAGCTCGGCTGTGATGGTGTTTCTGGCCGTGCCGTTTATCTTCGGTCCATTACGTTCAGCTCCGATTGGTGGACGTATTCTGGTTGGTGCTCTAGTTGGGATTGGCTTTCATTTATTTAACCAGAGCTTCCAGCATATGGGTCTGGTTTTTGGTGTTTTACCATGGTTGGCGGCCTCCCTGCCAACAATCATCTTTGCCGGCATCGGCATGGTGATGCTGCGAAGAGCCCGTTAGTTAAGTGAGCTTTCACGAATTTCATCATCCAGGTGGTGTGTTTTTAGGATTTCAGTAAGCTGTTTTATATGTGACTTCACTTGAGTACTTGCTGCTTTGTAAGCCTCTGGATCATTCTCACGAAAAGACACCATCAGATTGACAGACACTTCCTTGAGTTCGGTAAAAATCAGTGTAAGTTCTTTTTCAGGACGCTCTGCTAAAAATTTTTCGTTGCTTTCTGCAACATGCTGATTTTCTGCATCCAACAGACTGAAATTTGGTAAAAATCCCCTCAGATGCCATACATTAAATCCCCGAGGGTCTTTTTTTTGTTGGAATAGTTGAAAATAATTATTGAGCAAATCCACCTGAGCGTAATAACGCTGACTCATCCTGCTCACATACTGCGGTAAATTATTTTTATCCAACACCGCAAACTCAGCTGTAAAGGCTTGTGTGTTTTCGTCATTTGCCTCTACTGAGGATATAGACATAAACAAACACAACAAACACAGCCATACCAGTGGGATAGCTGATTGTTTGGATAATATAGGCAAGGGGGGAATCGTGCTGGAGAAAAAATGGACTGTCATATTGCTCACTCTATTCAAAAATGTTGGCTGATTATCAGTGAGCAAACTGGCGAAGTAAAGAAAATACAAAATCCTGTGAAACAAAAAAGGCGATGAGAAAAATCTCACCGCCTTTTAGCAGCAATTAGCAATGACTTTACTGACTGCCTTATATGGCGTCCCCAAGGGGATTCGAACCCCTGTTACCGCCGTGAAAGGGCAGTGTCCTAGGCCTCTAGACGATGGGGACCTAAAACTGTTTTCTTTCGTTTCTTGGTGGAGCTAGGCGGGATCGAACCGCCGACCTCTTGCATGCCATGCAAGCGCTCTCCCAGCTGAGCTATAGCCCCCGAAAGGAAGCGCATACTATAGGGATTGAGTTTTTTTCTGTCAACAGAATATTTCAAATAATTTACATGGCCTCCTGGGATTCTCACGGAGAATGTGGTGCATGAGATGCTAGCTTGGGTGCGTTAATAAAGCTAAGTTGTTGATGAAAGGTAATTATATGATTTATGACCGTTATGATCAGTTAGGGAATTTGATGAAAGCATATTTCTGTGCGATAAATTGAAAGTTATTTATTGAATAGAGAAGGCCGTTTTTTCGGTCATCAAGGCTCACCGGGGATATTGATGCGCAAACTGATAATTCTATCTGCAGGTTTTGTTTCCTGTTTTGCTCCTCCTGTTTCCGCAGAGCCATACCATGTGCCCAGTCACTGCCCCCGACCAGACGCCGATTATTTTCTTGCTGAAGACGCACTCACTGAACAAAGTGATGTTGATGTTCAAGCGGATACCGCTCAGTTGGTTGATTTGGGTACTTCGGTTTTTACCGGCAAGGTTGATGTGCGTCGTGGAGGGCAGCAGTTAAATGCCAATCGTGCCACTTACAATCAAACCACTGGTAAAGTGACTGCTCAGGGTGATGTACGTTTGCGCGATAGTCAGATGTCGATATTTGGTGATCAGGCGGAGTGGAATCTCGATGAAGATCGCGGCACGTTGATTGATGCCGAATATCAAACCAAACAGATGAATGCGCGCGGGGAAGCGAGTCATGTGACTCGTCAGGGTGTGCAGTCAACCCAATTAAAAAACGCAACCTATACAACCTGTATGGAAGACGATGAATTCTGGAAACTGAAAGCCGGAGATGTCGATCTGGATCACGAAGAGGGTGTCGGCCGGGCTTATGATGTTGTTTTGCGTATAAAGGACGTTCCGGTTTTTTATACGCCATATATCAGTTTTCCGTTAAGTGATGAACGTAAATCAGGTTTCTTGATCCCTTCAATTGGTAGTTCCAACGAAACCGGTTTTGATGTCAGCACACCTTATTACTGGAACATTGCACCGCAAATGGATGCGACTCTGACACCACGTTATATGTCAGATCGTGGCTTGATGTTGAATGGTGAGTTTCGTTATCTCACGTCGCAATCTGAAGGCTTGATTGATGCAGCTTTTTTGGGCAGTGACAGTCTGCGTCAGAATGGTGATGAAATAAATCCCAACTACAATGAAGACCGGAAACATTTTTCATTTCAGCAAAATGGGCATTATGGCAGTAGCAACCGCTGGCGAACCCTGGTTGATTATAATTATGTATCGGATCGGGATTATCTGGAAGATTTCAGTAGTAATTTAAGCTTGAGCAGTACCACGCATTTAAACCGATTATTAAATGTAAATTATTACGGTGATATCTGGAATTTCGGAGCAAGAGTGCAGGGATATCAAAATCTGCTGGAAGATGTTGAAGATCCTTATCAACGATTGCCGCAATTAACATTGAATGGTTTACTTCCTGATCAGGCGTATGGACTTAGCTATGAATTCAAATCCGAATTTACCGCTTTTGATCATGATAACAGGGTTTCAGGGCAGCGGTTCAACCTGGAACCAGGTATCAGTATGCCGATGGGTACAGCTGGCTTTTTTATGACACCTCGGGTCGCGTTAAAGCAGAGTTACTACTCGCTGGACAACCTGAGTGGTCAAACCCGTTTTGAAGACAGCACTATTAATCGGACTTTACCTGTTGTCAGTCTCGATAGTGGATTGGTTTTTGAACGGCCCCTTAAATTTGCTGGTGATAGCTGGATTCAGACTTTAGAACCACGAGCATTCTATCTTTATATTCCCTATCGTAATCAGGACAATATTCCACTTTTTGATACCAATCTGCGTACCTTTGGTATGGGCAGCATGTTCAGTCATGATCGTTTTACCGGGCCTGATAGAGTTGGTGATGCCAATCAGGTAACAGTGGGCTTGACCAGTCGCTTTATTAATGAAGAAACGGGTCGTGAAAAATTACGAATGACATTGGGACAAATTCAGTACTTTTCGGATCGCAAAGTTAATTTAAGACAGGATGTCAAAGAAACCCGCTCAGATTCTGACTTTATTGCTGAAGCTGTGGCAAGTATTACAGAAGAATGGGCGCTGGCTGGACAGATTCAATGGGATCCTGACAGCACCACCTCTAATATGTCTTCGCTGCAATTACGCTATCGCGGAGAAAATGGTGGTGTATTCAACATTGCTCATCGCTATCGGCGGGATGATGGCTTGAACCGTTTCCCGATAGAGCAGGCTGACGTATCAGGAAGTCTGCCGATTAATGATCAATGGAGCATTATTGGCCGTTATTATCGTTCTTTAATGGATAATACGACGTTAGAAGCTTTGGCAGGTGTTGAATATCATAGTTGTTGCTGGGCTACCCGAGTAGTTTTTCGAGATTATATTAATGATATTGATGCCGACAGTCGCAATAAAGCCATCTATTTTGAAATTGAGCTGAAAGGCCTGGGGCGATTTGGTAAGAAATCCGGTGGCCTGCTTGAGGAAAGTATTCGTGGCTATGAATAAATTCCGGACAACAGGCTCAAATTTCAATCACTCATTTAATCATTAACTCGGTAGCTACTTTTAATGATATTTAGGTCTTAGTCGCTTTGAAACGCTATAATACCGGCCATCAATTTACGGAGTTTGTATAGTTCATGATTAAATATTTGCTTGTCGGCTTATTGCTTGCGAACAGTGTATGGGCAGCGCCGCTTGATCGTATTGTTGCGGTTGTTAATAATGAAATTATTCTGGATAGTGAGCTGGTCGACATGGAGCAGACAGTACGTCAGCAGCTTCGCCAGCGTAATGCCGCAATACCTTCCTCTGATATTCTACGCCGACAGGTCCTTGAACGACTCATCATGCAAAAACTGCAATTGCAACGTGCAGAAATGTCGGGTATTCGGGTGGCAGATGACGCATTAAATGCCGCTGTTCGACAAATTGCTGAAAATAATAACCTTACCATACGGCAGTTTCGTGATGCGCTTGAAAGTGACGGCTATGATTTTACTGAATTCAGGGAAACGATTCGTGAAGAAATGATTATCAGTCGGTTGCGTAAAAGCGAGGTTGAAGATTCTATCGTTGTTTCTGAGCGAGAAGTTGATAACTTTTTGGCGACCCAAAACCTGCAAGGTGATTCTGAACAGGCATTCAGGTTATTACATATTTTAGTGGGTGTGCCTGATGCACCAACACCCGAACAAGTACAGGAAGCGGAAAAAAAACTAACCGTTATTCAAGATTTACTGGCAGAGGGCGGTGAATTTTCAGAAATTGCTGCAGGGTACTCCGATGGGCAAAATGCGTTGGAAGGTGGTGACCTAGGCTGGCGTAAACAGGCTGAACTGCCAACCTTATTTGCCGGTGTGGTTCCTAATCTGTCCGTAGGTGAAGTGAGCGATGTTATTCGAAGCGGCAGTGGTTTTCATCTCATCAAACTGGCCGAAAAACGCAGTGAGGAAACGCACCTGGTTAAACAAACAAAAGCTCGCCACATTTTAATCAAAACCAACGAGCTGGTGACTGATGAAGCTGCCGAAAAGCGACTTCAGCAATTACGTGAACGAATTCTCAATGGTGAAGACTTTGCCGAGCTGGCAAAAGCACACTCTGAGGATACTGGCTCTGCGATTGAGGGTGGAAGTCTTGGCTGGACCAGCCCCGGTGTTATGGTGCCCGAGTTTGAAGAAGTTATGAATAGTTTGGCGGAAGGTGAAGTGAGCGATGTTTTCCAAAGCCGTTTTGGTTGGCATTTAATTCAGGTCGAAGAGCGCCGAGAACAAAATATGGCAGATGAATTTAAGCGCAATAAGGCACGTGAGCAGTTAAAACAACGTAAAGTTGAAGAAGAGCTTGAAAGCTGGTTAAGAGCAATGCGTGATGAAGCCTACATAGAGTATCGTGAGCTTTGAGTGATATTTGCCGCATAGCACTGACTTCAGGTGAGCCCGCTGGAATTGGCCCCGACCTATGTATTCAGCTGGCACAACAGGGCCAACGCCATGAAATAGTCGTTATTGCGGATCCAGAGCTGCTTCAGCAACGTGCAGATGAATTATCGTTACCATTAAAGCTGGTTGAGTTTGATCCGAATTCGGACCCTAAACCAGGTGAAGCTGGTCGTATTGTCTATCTGGCGAGTAAACTCGCAGAAAAAGTGGTGCCTGGGAAATTGAATCCTGCTAATTCAGCCTATGTAATTGATACATTGCAACTCGCGCTGAATGGCTGTCTTGATGGGACTTTCGATGCTGTTGTTACCGCACCGGTGCATAAAGGTGTCATTAATGATGCTCAGATTCCATTTAGCGGCCATACCGAGTTTTTCGCTGATGGTGCTGGTGTCAATAAAGTTGTGATGATGCTGGCAACACCTGAACTTCGTGTGGCGTTGGCAACAACACATTTACCACTACGTGAAGTGAGCGATGCTGTTACTCAACAGAGTCTGCTGCAAATCATGCGCATTCTGGCCAATGGTCTGCATTTTAGCTTTGGATTAAAACACCCACGAATAGCAGTATGTGGTTTAAATCCGCATGCTGGTGAGGGCGGACATCTGGGGGCAGAAGAACAAACCGTAATCGAACCTGCAATTAAGCTCATACGTGAGCAAGGCTATGAGTTTAACGGTCCATGGCCAGCAGACACTATTTTCGTGAAGTCTCGCCTTGCAGAGTATGACGCTGTATTAGCGATGTATCACGATCAGGGGCTGCCGGTGCTTAAGCATCAAGGTTTTGGTGATGCTGTGAATATTACTCTGGGTCTCCCATTTATCCGAACTTCGGTTGACCACGGTACCGCTCTTGATCTTGCCGCTTCAGGCAATGCAAGTGCAACGAGCCTCCAGGCTGCAATCAATATGGCGGAAACAATGTCATTATCCAGAAGAACTGCATGACTGATCAGCGACATTATCCGAAAGCACGCAAACGATTTGGGCAGAACTTCTTGCAGGATGAAGCCGTTATAGCGGATATCATTGCTGCAGTAGCCCCTCAAAAAGATCAGCATCTGGTCGAAATAGGGCCGGGGCGCGGGGCATTAACGGCATCATTACTGGAAGGTGCTGGATTACTGGATGTGATTGAACTGGATCGTGATTTAGTGCCAATATTGCAAAACCAGTTTAAAGACGCCGCTAATCTGCATATTCATCAGGCCGACGCTTTGGAATTTGATTTCAGCGTATTACCCTGGAATGATGAAAAATTAAGGGTGATTGGCAATCTGCCCTACAACATTACTACGCCCTTATTATTTCATTTGCTGGAACAGGCTCCACTGATCGAAGATATGTGCTTTATGCTTCAGCGTGAGGTTGTAGAGCGCATTTGTGCCGCGCCAGGTAATAAAAGTTACGGTCGGTTAAGTATAATGATTCAATACCAGTGTATGGTAGAACAATTATTTATTGTGCCGCCTACAGCCTTTGATCCTCCGCCTAAAGTGGAGTCAGCCATCATTTATATCCAACCAAGAAAACAGTTTTTAGGTGGCGATGTTTGTATAAAAACATTAGGTAATTTAGTGACCCAGGCATTTAGTCAGCGTCGAAAAACCATCGCTAACACTTTGAAAAATAGTGTTTCCCTGGCAGCGTTGGAGGATCAAGGAATCGATCCAAAACTTCGTCCAGAAACCATATCAGTTGAACAATATGTTGCTTTGGCTCAATCTATAAGTGCTTAAAATAAGTATAGCCTATATAAGTAAATGCTTAAGTGCCGATTTAGCAAGAGTTTAGAGGCTGTTCGCAAAAAAACATGATGGTGATTGACACTAATGTTTTACTGTCTTGACACACTGTTTTTGCTGTAGTTAGATACACACAACCAATAAGGTGCGCCAGGATATATAGTGTGTCTTTTGGGATTTCAATACATAATATAAACGACACGAGGAATTAAGCTGTGAATAAATCTGAATTAATCGATGCAGTTGCTGCGGCCGCAGACATTTCAAAAGCGAAAGCAGCTCTGGCTGTTGACGGCGTGACTTCTGCAGTCACCAAGGCGTTAAGTAAAGGCGATCAAGTTACTCTGGTTGGCTTCGGTACTTTTTCTGTTCGTGAGCGTGCTGCTCGTACCGGCCGTAACCCACGCACCGGCGAAGAAATCAAAATTGCAGCTGCTAAAATTCCTGCATTTAAAGCTGGTAAAGCCCTGAAGGATGCTGTAAACTAGTTTCTTTTTTCTGGGGTGCTTAGCTCAGCTGGGAGAGCATCGCCCTTACAAGGCGAGGGTCGGGGGTTCGAACCCCTCAGCACCCACCAGGAATATCAGGAGCGGTAGTTCAGCTGGTTAGAATGCTGGCCTGTCACGCCGGAGGTCGCGGGTTCGAGTCCCGTCCGCTCCGCCAATACAAAAGAAGGGCGCATTCTATGCGCCTTTTTTTTTGCTTAAATTAACCCACATTCGTGAAGAAGGTTCACTCCTATGTTGCATTTCATACGTGATCGCGCCCAAGGTTGGATTGCTTGGTTTATTGTTGGCTTAATCAGCATTCCGTTTGCACTCTGGGGGGTGAACTCTTATGTCTCCGGACCAAGTGACACCATCGTGGCTGAAATTAATGGTGAAGAAATCACTCAGCCGGAATTATTACAAGCCGTCCAGCGTTATCGGGACCAAATGCGTGAAATGATGGGCGAAGAATTCAATCCCGAAATGTTTGATAATGCTGAAATCCGTTATGTCGTTCTGGATGACCTTATCGAGCAACAGCTAATTCGTTCTGCTGTTGATGATCTTGGCCTTCGAATAAGTGACCGTCAAATTGCCCAATTCATCCAACAAACTCCCGCATTTCAGCGTGATGGCACATTTGATAGTGAACAATATCAAATGGTCCTGGCCAGAGCAGGTTTTACTCCGACATCTTATGAAGCAAGTCTGCGTGATGATCTTTTGGGGCAGCAGCTGGTACAAAATATTGAAGGCAGCACGCTGGTCTCTCAGGTTGAGGTAGAAAGGCTATTAAAACTGGAAAATCAACAGCGCAAAATTGCCTTTGGTGTGGTTAAGCTTGAAGCTTTTCTTGATGAAACAGAAGTTGATGAAGCTGATGTTCGTGGTTTCTTTGATGCAAACCAATCAAGTTTTACTTCACCGGAACAAATTTCACTCGATTATCTGGAGCTGTCACTTGATGAAATTTCATCACAAGTAAAAGCAAGTGATGAACAGCTGCAACAATATTATGTTGACAATAAGTCACAGTTTGTTGGTCCTGAACAGCGCCGTGCCAGCCATATCTTAATCGAAGATAATGAAGAAGCAGAACAGATCCTCGCTGAAATCCAATCCAAACTTGAAGAAGGTCAAAGCTTTGAAGAGCTGGCAAAAACATATTCAATCGATGTTGGTTCAGCATCTTCAGGTGGAGATTTAGGTGCTATTCAACGTGATGTTATGGAACCGGCTTTTGAAGAGGCAGTGTTTGCTTTACAGAATGTTGGCGATATCTCTGAACCGGTTAAAACGGAGTTTGGCTACCACATCATTCAGTTAACGGATATTGATCAATCCAGCAATATAGAGTTTGCTGATGTTAAAGATGAAGTTGAGCTGCAATACAAACGTCAGCAGGCTGAACGCCAGTTTTATGATAAAGCTGAAGAGCTGGCAAACCTTACTTATGAGAACCCTGAAACATTGGATATCGCCGCGGAGAGTTTAACGTTGGATATTCAAACCTCAAGTTTATTTACTCGTAGTGGAGGTAGTGGAATTGCTGAAAACCCTGCAGTTGTGAAAGCAGCATTTTCAGATGATGTATTGAATCAGGAGCTTAACAGTCCAGTTATAGAGTTATCTGATACTCGATTAGTTGTCATCCGTAAGAACAGCTACGTTGAAGCGACTGTTCTGCCATTTGACTCCGTTGCTCCAGCGATTACCGAGCAGCTTCGTTATCAGCGCGCCAGCGATCTAGCCTATATTCAGGGGGAAGCCAGACTGCAGGAGTTAGAATCTGGTGCATCAGCTACAGAAGTTTTTCCTGATACCTGGCAGCCAGCCGCATATTATGGACGTGATAGTCAGGACATCAGTGCACAAATCCTCGACAAAGCCTTTAGATTACCTAATGCTGAATCAACCCAATATGCCGGTTTCACTACCGAGAACGGTAATTATGTTGTGATAGCAGTAAGTGATGTGAAACAGGGTTCAGTTGAAGATGTAGAGCCTGAAATGCGTGATGGATTGGTATCCAATCTGACCAGACTGAACGGTAGCGTCGAAGTGGCAGCATTCCTCAACACATTACGGAGTGAAGCCGACATCGAGATTTATGAATCACGGGTCACATCAAGCGAAGAAGAGTAGTTCGCTAATATTACTTACTGAAAAAGGCGCTTTAACGCTAGACGTTAAACTAAAGTGTTGCTATAAACGCTTAACGTCCAGTCTATAAAGGGCTCTTAAAAGAAAAGGCATCTTCAAATAATTGAAGGTGCCTTTTGCTTTGATGTATCAAAGGTCAGTTCGGGCTTGTTGGTGCAGATCTGGATGGGCTGCGCGAGTAGCCATAATTAGCTAACTGCTCATCAGCCTCATCCGGCATCATGAAAGCCCGCTGCATTAACCTTATTTCCTGGCTATCAAGGCCGGCATGCCTGGCAAACTCTTCGTATCGAGCTGTGGTAGCAACCACCTGATGAACGATCTCGATGGCATCACCTTCAGACAGCCTAAAATGTTTTGCCTGGTCGATTACAAGCCCTAGGTTGAGTTCATTATTTGTCTCACTGATATTGAGACTAAGCCCTGTTCCTTCCGGATTTGGGTTAATGTCATAGGCCGGAGACAGCTTCCAGCCGGATCCGTCATGTAAAAACCCATGATTTCTTAAGTGATCATCCGTATTTTTTACAGCCACGTTGAAGACTATACGTCGGAACAACTCAGCCAGATCGGGCTCAATGTTCACCCCATAACGGCTGATAAAGGCAGCAAGTTCCAGATAGCTTGCTGGATGGTGATGTTCAGGATCAGGTGATTGAAAATAACCGCCGCCCTGATCGGCTTTGTCATCGTAATAGCCAAGCTGGGTTATCGCCGAAGCGAAGTGAACACGAACCAGTGAACCCTCACGTAACGTGCGGTCAAACCGCTTTGAAAGATACGTTGAATACTGACTCGTAAACTTTTTTACATCACCCAGGCTCATATCAAGGCCAGCTTCGGTAGCTATCTGACCGGTCACATATTCCCAGGCGCCAACATCGTACTCATCCATCTTGCTGGGAAACTTGGCAATCCAATACCCATCCTCATCAAGAACGCAGGCTTTGGGCCTCGCGCCACCCAGTGAAGAGCCGGGTGCGATCAGCATGTTCAGCCAGCGGCGATACTCAGCCAGTTCTTCATCAGAAGGAATGGATTTATTCTCCTCTACAATCTTTGCTGCATGCTCCAGCTCTCCCAGGCTGGCGACATGGGGCGCAGCCAATGAGTCATTGTCACTCAAGAAAGGCCCTTCATTATCCAACTTGTAACGAAACCCACCCATCCTGTAACTGTCATGCACGCCCAGCAGGAAATCTGACTCATACAAGGTCTGCTCTTTCCTGCTATCAAGTCTTGCATCAATAGCCTCGTGACGTTTCATCAGCAACTTTCCCCACCGGTCAGGGGCAGAATCAAGAAAGGCGCGGAAATTGTCATTGCCTGAACGGGGGAACAGATCCCCCTTATAAAGCGAAAGCTCCGGATCGATTTCCAGGGAATGAGGAGACGCAAGCCATTCTTCGGCATAGTTGAACCGATAGGCTTCTTTCCCCCTCACAACGTCAACCGTCAGCTCTCCGACGAAAATGGTGCCAGGCAGTCCTAGCCAGTCAGCATAAACTTTTATTCTTTTCATTTAGTCGCGATCCTTGTGTTTTTGAGCTTAATATCAGCAAGCTTCCGCCCTAGCTCGTCATCCGCCGCCAGCTTCAGAAAATCCTGCTCTTGATGAAGTACGGCAAGCACATTCAGGTAATGACCAATGGCGACAGACGGACTCCCCTTCTCAATATTAGAAACGGTCAGGCGCGTTGTATCAGCACGCTCAGCGACCATTTCCATGGTGAGATTACGGCGCTTTCTGGCCAGCATGATGTTTTCCCCCATCTGCTGCAGGATCCGCTCCCGCGCAGGTAGGAGAACGGGGGATTTTCCTCTTTCGTTTTTCTTGCTCATGATTAATTTACCATGCATAGATGTATATAAATGCATAGCATATCAAACATTATCAATGATGCAAGTCTAACCAAAGAGGCTCATTTATCTCGGATATTCTGTCTATTTGATATAAAAATGCGCCACCATTGGTGACGCGTAAAACTCTTGGGTCTAGCCACGCTTTAAATTTAACGCCTAGGCTTTAACGCGCCTTTTTTATAACTAACGTATCAATGACTTTGGCTCCAACACTGTCACCCCAGATATTGACTACAGTACGGAATCGATCCAGAAACCAGTCCACTGCCAGTAACAGTGCAATACCATCCAATGGCAAACCTACCGCACTAAGCACGATGACCATGGTGACCAGCCCTGCTTCAGGGATTCCTGCAGCGCCGATGGCCGCAAGCGTTGCCGTAATAAACACAATAATTTGTTGGGTCATCGTCAAATCAATGCCATAGGCCTGAGCTATAAATAACACTGCAGCAGCTTCATAGAGTGCTGTGCCATCCATATTGACCGTACTGCCCAGTGGCAAAACAAATTTGATGGCTTTATCACTTACTTTATTTTCACGTGCATTTTCCATCGTAAGTGGAAGTGTGGCTGTTGAACTGGCTGTACCAAAGCCGGTCACCAGGGCTCGACTCATACCCAGTAAGTAGCTAAAGCCTTTTCCAGCAATCAGTTGCAAGAGTAAAAGAAGAAAACAAAAGTGGATGAGAAGCCCTGTCAACACGGTGACTACATGCCAACCCACTGCCTGAATTTCCCGGAACAGTGCATCGCCTCCACCGGCCAGTCCCAGTCGAGCAGCAATCAAAGCGAAAATACCGATCGGCGCAAAATACATTATCCATATCACCAGTTTCATCATGGCTTCATTAATTCCATCAAAAACGGCAAAGACGGGTTTGGAACGTTCGCCAATCGTTGTTAACGCCATCGCAAATAATATGGCAAAAACTATAAGCGGTAATAACTGCATCTCAGTGGCAGAGGCGAATAGATTTGGTGAGATCAACGACATCACAATATCAGATGCGCCGGTTCCCTGTTTTTCCAAAATACGCTCTGGAACCGTGGCATCACCTAGTTCAATACCTGCACCGGGCTGGATGATGTTTACGACTACCAAGCCGATGAATACTGCCGTAGCAGTTGTTAAAGCATAATAGAGAAGGGTGGAGCCACCTAAGCGTCCCAGTTTACGGATATCGCCAAGCGCACCAATACCGCTGATAACAGACGCTACAATCAGCGGGATAATCACCATTTTCAACGCATTGAGAAATAAGTCACCCAGCCAACCGATTTGTAATGACAGGTCACCGAAAAACCAGCCAAACAAGACACCGCTGATGGCACTCAGGATAATCAAAATCAATAATATGATGGCATGTGAGTGTGGCATTGGCTGCTATCCTCAAATGTATAAGGGCTAAAACAAAAACAGGGCTGAAAGCCCTGTTTTTGTTAACTGAATGAACATCGGTAAAAAATTACTTATCGCCAATACCGACAATATTGTAACCACCGTCAACATAGGTAATTTCGCCGGTTACCCCGGATGCCAGATCGGAGCACAGGAAAGCACCTACATTGCCAACTTCATCAATCGTGACATTACGACGCAATGGTGCATTACGTTCGCCATAGGCCAGCATCTTGCCAAAATCGCCAATACCGGCAGCAGCAAGTGTTTTTATAGGGCCTGCAGAAACAGCATTGACACGAATGCCTTCCGGTCCTAATGAATAAGCCATATATCTGACAGTGGCTTCCAGAGCGGCTTTTGCGACCCCCATAACGTTGTAATTATCGATAGCACGTTCGGCACCCAGATAGCTCAGTGTCAATAATGAAGCATTACGGCCAGCCATTAACTCTTTACCCGCTTTCGCCAATGCAGCAAAGCTGTAGGCACTGATATCATGTGCAGCGGCAAAACCTTCACGTGTCACACTGTCAACAAAACTGCCTTGCAGTTGTTCACGGGGAGCAAATGCGACCGAATGAACAATACTGTCCAGCCCATCCCATTGTTTGGCCAGGTCATCGAAAACAGTTTTGATTTGCTCATCACTACTAACATCGCAAGGAAAAATTAATGCTGGATTGGAGCCACATTCTTCAGCGATTTTTTCGACGCGGGATTTGAGTTTGTCATTTTGGTAAGTAAAAGCTAATTCAGCACCTTCACGTGCCATGGCATGCGCAATACCGGCAGCGATAGAACGCGAGCTGGCAACGCCAACAATCAATACCCGTTTGCCTTGTAGAAAACCCATGAAGTACTCCAGAAATTTTAAAACCGATAAACTTACCTGATTTTGGCAGGTACTGGAAGAGGCGAGCAGCTTACATTCCCGTTATACTCCCTATTTGCCTGGTTTCAACGTTGGATGGTTATGCCCCGATTTTCTGTTGTGCTCTTCTGGATAGTTATTGCATTGCTGACCGGTTGTGATATATCGGCTATCAACTCTCCATACCCTGCAGCTGAGAGTGAAAAAACGGTCAGTTACAGCTCCTTTATGTTGCGTCCAAAACATCTTGATCCCGCCCGTTCCTATTCAGCAAATGAAAGTCTGATTACAGCGCAGATATATGAGCCGCCCTTTCAATATCATTACCTTAAACGTCCGTATCAAATGGAACCATTGACCGCAGCCAAAATGCCGGAAGTGGAATTTTTAGATAAAAATCAACAAGTATTAGCGGGATCACAACAGACAGCAGAAAATATCGCTTTTTCACGTTATACGATTACCCTGAGACCCGGAATAGCCTATCAACCACATCCGGCATTCGCTCAGGATGCGTCTGGACAATGGCTATATCACGATCTGGATGAACAGAACTCCAATCATCTGAACACGATTATGGCTTTTCCCGAGCAAGCCACCCGGGAATTAAAAGCGGCTGATTATGTATATCAAATTAAACGGCTGGCGCATCCAGAAGTGCATTCACCCATTTTAGGCTTAATGAGTGAACACATTGTCGGTTTGGGAGATTTTGCCGCCACTCTCAATAAACTGCAGCAACAAGGTAAGCCGCTGGATTTGCGGGAATTACATATCGATGGGGTGGAAGTTATTGATGATTATCAATACCAAATTACTGTTTATGGTCAATATCCCCAACTGAAGTACTGGCTGGCAATGCCATTTTTTGCGCCTATTCCCTGGGAAGCCGATGTGTTTTACCAGCAGACTGTCTTAAAAGATAAAAATATCACGTTAGACTGGTACCCGATTGGAACGGGAGCCTATCAGATGGTAGAAAACGACCCTAACCGGCGCATGGTGATGATTAAAAACCCCAATTATCACGGTGAAATTTATCCCAGTGAGGGTAATCCTGGCGATGCTGCAGCTGGTTTACTGGATGATGCCGGTTTGCCGATGCCATTTATCGATAAAATTATTTACACCCTGGAAAAAGAAAGTACTTCTTACTGGGGGAAATTCATTCAGGGTTACTACGATATCAGTGGCTTAACCTCCGACAGTTTTGAACAGGCCATCCAGGTTTCTTCAGGTGGGTCGTTTGGGCTAAGCGAAGACATGATGGAAAAAGGTATTGATTTACAGGCTGCTGTTGGCACCACTACCCATTATATTGGGTTTAATATGCTGGATTCGGTAGTGGGGGGAGACAGTGAACGAGCACGCAAACTGCGTCAGGCAATTGCAATTGCGATAGATCAGGAGGAATTCGTTTCCATTTTCTTTAACGGACGTGGAATTCCTGCACAGGGACCTATTCCTCCGGGCATTTTTGGTTATCGTGAAGGCCGGGAGGGATTGGATCCTTACGTTTATGAATGGCGGAATGATGCGGTGCGCACCAGGCCCATTTCCTTTGCCAAAGAATTACTCGCGGATGCCGGATATCCCAATGGTCGAGATGCTGAAACAGGGCAACCGTTAGTTTTGTATTTTGATGTTTCTGCTGTTGGACCGGATGCCAAGGCCCAATTGGACTGGATGCGTAAACAATTTCAAAAACTCAATATCCAGCTGGTGATTCGATCAACTGATTACAACCGTTTTCAGGATAAGATGCGTCGCGGGCAAACGCAGATATTCAAGGTTGGCTGGAGCGCTGATTATCCGGATCCGGAAAATTTTCTGTTTCTTTTATATGGACCAAATGCCAAAGCCATTCATAATGGTGAAAACAGTGCAAATTACCAAAACCCGGAATTCGATAAATTATTTGAGCAGATGCGGGTGATGCCTGATGGTGATGAGCGTCAGCAAATTATCGATAAAATGGTGGATATTGTTCGCCATGATGTGCCGTGGGTATGGGGATTTCATCCCAAACAGTTAACGTTGTTCCACGCGTGGAATAAAAATATCAAACCCAATCTGATGGCAAACAATACATTAAAGTATCATCGAATTGATCCGCTATTACGGGACCAGTTGCGGTCGAAATGGAATCAACCGACCATCTGGCCGCTGATTTTGCTGTTGTTTATTTTTAGCCTGGCAATGTTGCCAGCTGTTTTGATGTATCGTCGAAAAAAACACCAACAGGCTGTCAATAGTTGATACTGTTGATTTTGCGTATCATCCGGTACAATTAAACGCGAAAATTGTTCTATGACTTCAGGTATGACTTAATCAGGGAGAAAAGCACGTGGATTTGGCTACTTTACTGGGTTTTTTAATAGCCTGGAGTCTGATTATCGCCACCATTGCTCTTGGGGCAGCGGCGAGTACTTTTGTTAACACACCTTCTTTCATGATAGTTGTTGGCGGCACCTTTGCTGTCGTCATGATGCGCTTTACCCTAAAACAGTTCATCGGTTCAATGAAAACGGCGACCAAAGCCTTCTTGCATAAATCTGAAGATCCTTCTGAAATTATCACCAGTGTCGTTGAGTTAGCCGGTATTGCCCGTAAAGAAGGTCTGCTGGCATTAGAGCGGCAAGAAGTTAAAAATCCTGCACTGGCACTGGGTATTCGAATGCTGGTCGATGGTCATGAGCCGGCTGTGGTCAGAAAAGCCCTGAACACGGAAATGAATGAAACGGTCAATCGACATAGCATCGGTCAACAGATTTTCCAGCAAATTGGTGATGCCGCTCCGGCGATGGGAATGATCGGTACTTTGGTTGGTCTGGTTCAAATGTTATCGAATATGTCCGATCCGAAATCAATTGGTCCAGCGATGGCGATTGCATTATTGACAACCTTATACGGTGCAATGATTGCCAATATGTTTGCTTTGCCTGTAGCCGATAAGCTTGCACTTCGCAGTAATGAAGAGCTGATGAACAAAAGTATTATCATTGAGAGTGTGATGGGAATTCAGGAAGGTCAGAACCCGAAAGTATTGGAAGAGTTACTGAAAAATTATCTTCCGGCTTCAAAACGGGATGCTGAAGCACCAGCTCCAGCCGAAGCTTAATCAGCTGACGACGGCAGAATTCTATGAGTGAGTCTGAAACGCAAAGTTTCAAAAAGCAGCAAAAGAAGGGGTTGCCTGCCTATATGGCGACATTTGCCGATTTAATGTCGTTATTAATGTGTTTCTTTGTGCTGTTGTTATCTTTCGCCGAAATCGATGCCATCAAATATAAAATGGTGGTTCTGTCTTTGGAAAAAGCGTTTGGTGTGCAGCGGGAGGTAGTAGCTGAAGCTATTCCTAAAGGCACCAGCATCATTGCACAGGAATTCAGCCCGGGCGAGCCTAAACCTACACCGCTGAATATTGTCAGACAGGAAACCACTGATGATACGAAAGATGTGTTAAAAATCACCATGGATGCCGAAGCTGTTGCCGAAGCTCAGGCAAAGCAGGTGGCCGAGGAGGTTGAAGAGTTTAAAGAAGCACTTGAATCAGAAATACAGCGTGGTTTGATCGTTGTAGAAAATCAGCTCAACCGTATTGTTATCCGAATTCGTGAGCGCGGTTCCTTTCCTTCTGGCGATGCCACATTGAATCAGGATTTTGTCCCCATTTTGAAAAAAATTAATGAAGTGTTGACACAGACTGACGGCCTCATTGCGGTGGCAGGCCATACTGATAATATTCCCATAAATACTTCCCGATATCGGTCCAACTGGGAGTTATCAACTTCCAGGGCCACTTCAGTCGTCCATGAGCTGCTCAAATACAACACCATTCCACCAGAGCGTTTTGTGCTCGAAGGCTATGCCGATACCCGGCCATTGGCCCCAAATGATTCTATTGAGAATCGGGCAATAAATCGTCGTGTTGAAATTGTGGTTCTAAAAGGGTCGCTGGACAGCGAGCTGACCAAGTCAATTGATGATTTGATCCAGCAGCACGATGCAATAGAAAGTGAAATCCAACAAGTCCGCTAGACTTTCAAAGAATGACACATGAACATATATAGCACTGCAAACAATGGTATTATTTTGCAGGTTTTTGATATTTGTTTTGACAAGATTCAGATGAGCAATAAATAAAAAAACAAACGGCAAAAAGCTTTATATTTGAAAAAGGCGACCATACAAGAATAATAAAATCGGTTGTTAAAAAGTGCTGCAAAAAAAGTAAGGGGTAAACATGCAAAAAATTTCCGTAGAAACAGGAATCGTGATCCCATTGGATCGACCAAATGTCGATACGGATGCCATCATCCCAAAACAGTTTTTGAAATCAATAAAACGCAGTGGTTTTGGTCCAAATCTATTTGATGAATGGCGTTACCTGGATCATGGTGAGCCGGGACAGGATTGTAAAGATCGTCCGCTTAATCCCGATTTTGAATTGAATCAACCACGATATAAAGATGGGACGATATTACTGGCACGTGAAAACTTTGGTTGTGGATCGAGCCGTGAGCATGCAGTTTGGGCGCTTGAAGATTATGGTATTCGGGTGATTATTGCGCCCAGTTTTGCTGATATCTTTTTTAGCAACAGCAGTAAAAATGGCATTCTCACAATACAACTCGATGAACAGCTGGTCGAAAAACTATTTCATCAGGTTGAGGCTACTCCAGGTTATAAGCTGACCGTTGATTTGCCAGAACAGAGCATTTTGTTGCCTGATGGTGAAGTCCTGCATTTCGAAATAGACAGCTTTAAAAAGCATTGTCTGATAGAAGGTCTGGATGATATTGGTCTGACCCTGCAGCATACTGATGAAATCAAAGCTTACGAGGCCCGTCGTCGCGAACAAACGCCGTGGCTGTTTTCCTAATATTTTTTCCATTTATAAGTAATAACATTCATGACAAAGAAAATTGCAGTATTGGCCGGTGATGGAATCGGTCCGGAAATTGTTGCCGAAGCGGTAAAGGTTTTAAATGCTTTTAAACAGGATGGTTTGGCGATTGAACTTGAATACGGTTTGATTGGTGGTGCTGCCTATGATGAAACTGGTAGTCCACTTCCTGATGAAACCTTGCAGATGGCTAAACATGCAGATGCCATTTTGTTAGGTGCAGTGGGGGGCTATAAATGGGAAGCACTGGATATCAGTGTGCGTCCTGAAAAAGGTTTATTGGGTATTCGTTCACAATTAAACCTTTTTGCTAATTTACGTCCGGCTTTGTTATATCCACAATTAGCAGATGCATCCACCCTGAAACCAGAAGTTGTGGCTGGTCTGGATTTAATGATTGTCCGTGAATTAACTGGCGGGATTTACTTTGGTCAGCCCAGAGGGATCCGTACTCTGGAAAATGGCGAGAAAGAAGGCTACAACACACTGGTGTATCGCGAAAGTGAAATTAATCGCATTGGACGCGTGGCGTTTGATATTGCCCGTAAAAGGCAAAGCCGTGTTTGTTCGGTGGACAAAGCCAATGTATTGGAATGCACGGAATTATGGCGTGAGACGATGACAACATTGTCCAAAGACTATGCCGATGTCGAGCTTAGTCATATGTATGTTGATAATGCAGCAATGCAGCTAGTGCGAGCGCCAAAGCAGTTTGACGTTATGGTGACCACCAATATGTTTGGCGATATTTTGTCAGATTGTGCGTCAATGCTGACCGGTTCGATTGGTATGTTGCCCTCTGCGTCGCTTGATGAAAACGGCAAGGGAATGTATGAACCTATTCACGGTTCAGCCCCTGATATTGCTGGTCAGAACATTGCCAATCCACTGGCAACGATTTTGTCAGCTGCTATGATGTTACGTTATACCCTTGACCAGCCAGCTTTTGCAGATCGTATTGAAAAAGCCGTAAGTAAAGTTCTGGATCAAGGTTTAAGGACAGCAGATATTTTCTCCGCGGGCATGACTCGCGTGACCACTGCTGAAATGGGCGATGCCGTTGTGGCAGCGCTGTAACAAATGAATTTAGGTGGAAATGTGGCTAAACAAATTGATGTTGCTGTTGTAGGTGCTACTGGTGCTGTTGGTGAAACCATGCTGGATATCCTGCATAAGCGGAATTTTCCGGTAGGTAAAGTGTATGCATTGGCCAGTGAGCGTTCAGCTGGCTCAACTGTGCAGTTCGGTAATAAATCGATAATAGTTGAAGATCTGGCCGAGTTTGATTTTTCCAAAGTACAGATTGGCTTATTTTCACCCGGTGCCAGTGTTTCTGAAATCTATGCACCAAAAGCGGCGGCTGCAGGCTGTATTGTTATCGATAACACTTCACAATTTCGTTATGACGATGATGTTCCACTGATCGTGCCCGAGGTGAATCCAGATGCGGTGGTCGGTTATAAAAAACGTGGCATTATCGCCAATCCAAATTGCTCTACCATTCAAATGCTGGTGGCATTAAAACCAATTTACGATGCGGTGGGGATTACTCGTATTAATGTTTGTACCTACCAGGCAGTATCTGGAAGTGGCAAACCTGCAATGGACGAATTGGCTAAGCAAACTGCTGCTTTATTAAATGGTCGTCCCGCAGAGGCTGAAGTCTATCCTAAACAAATTGCTTTTAATGTTATTCCGCAAATTGATGTTTTCATGGATAACGGTTACACCAAAGAAGAAATGAAAATGGTTTGGGAAACTCGTAAAATCATGGGAGACAATACTATTCAGGTCAATCCGACTGCTGTTCGGGTGCCGGTTTTTTATGGACATTCAGAAGCCATCCATATTGAAACTCGTGACAAGATTTCTGCTGAAAAAGCCAAGGAATTGCTATCAGCCTTTGACGGTATAGTGGTCATTGATGAACATAAAGATGGTGGTTATCCAACTGCTGTCACAGATTCTTCTGGCCAGGATCCTGTATATGTAGGACGCATCCGTGAGGATATTTCACATCCAAACGGTTTGAATTTATGGGTCGTCTCAGACAATGTCCGCAAAGGTGCCGCTCTGAACAGTGTGCAAATTGCCGAGCTACTGGTAGAAAAATACCTCTAACATAGCTGAGAGCGTCAAGGAAGGGGAGTTAAATGAAACAGAAAACGTTGACCAGTTTGTCAGTAGTTGCGGCACTTGGTTTCTTAACTCCCTTGCCGGGTTTCGCTTTTGGACTGGGACAGATAACACTGCAATCTGCCATGAATGAACCGTTCAAGGCAGAAATAACCGTTAATGCCCTTCGGGATGATGAACGAGGTAATCTCGAAGTCAGGCTGGCCTCTGTAGAGGATTTCGAGCGTGCAGGCTTGGATCGTAGCTTTTTATTGACGCAACTGAATTTTGAAGTGGTTGAAGAGAGTGATTCCACTCGAATCCTGGTCACCTCAGATATTCCAATCAAAGAGCCTTTTTTGGGATTTTTATTGGCGGCCACTACCGGACAAGGGAAATTACTTCGGGAATATACGGTACTGCTGGATCCACCTAAAGAGCTTTACCGAGGTCGAGAGAGTAGTGTTTCAACACCCTCGTCAGCCACTCTGCAAACTGTTCCGTCTGTGCCACGGTCGACCTTGTCAGTCCAGCCCAGTATTACGGATTACAAAGTTCGCTCACAAGATACCTTATGGAGCATCGCTGAAAGAACCAAACCCTCAGCAGATATTACGATGCAACAGATGATGTTGGGATTACTTAAAGCAAATCCGCGGGCATTTCAACAAAACAATGTGAACAGCCTGTATGCAGACAGCACGCTTAGAATCCCGATAACGGATGAAATTATCCAAATTTCTCCCAATGAAGCAAAGACAATCATCGATCAACAAAATCTTGCCTGGCAAAATCGAAATCGTGCTTTCACACCTGCTCCGACGTTGTCGGCTAATAAAGCAACACCGCCACTGGCAAATAGTATAGCTGCTTCAGATAGTGAAACAGAAGCGATAACTGCTGATGATGCTGGTCAATCCACAGTGGGTGCTGGTGAAAAAAGCGCTGATACTGAAAATGCACGGCTAAAGTTGATTACAGCTAGCGAAAACGACTTGCTGGAAACAGACCCTGAGATAAATGGCGATCCGGATTTACAACGGATTAGTGAGCAATTAACGCTGGCACAGGAAACCATCGAAGCACAAAATCAGGAAAATATTGATTTTAAAAATCGTATGGATGCGTTGGAGCGTCAGCTGGATACCATGCGACGTCTTATTTCGCTCAAAGATGCGGATATGGCAAGATTACAAAGTCTGCTGGAACAAGATGATGCTCAGATGGACCTGGCTACACTGGTTGACGAAGCGAATGCGATTCTGGAAGGCAGCGAGGTTGAAAATAACGCAATCAATACTGCCAATCAAACGGATGTCGATAGTGAATGGCAACCGACTATTATTGATAATGACGAGACAGTTTCAGAATTGGCTTCTCAGAAAAAGGCGACGCTAGAGACTAATGAGGAATTATCCAGAGGGGTTGTCTTAACTGAAACAACTGACGCTGATGAAAGTACGCTTGATTTAGCGATCTCAGAATTAACGGATCAGGAAGATACGTCTGCAACTGACGAAGTTATACCCCAAGATAAAACAGCTTCGGAAGCATTTATCGATACAGCGGATGGTGAGCAAACGAATACCAATCCCGAGGAAAGTAATGATGATGTAGCAGAACTCGAATCAGCTTCAGCTGAGCTAGATGCTGCAATCGATGAAGCTGCTCAGATTCTGGATCTGGACCAACAGCAAATGGACTCACTCTATCAGCGAGTTCAAGCCTTTGTAATAGCACATAAAGTTGAATCATTATTGGCAATTTTATTATTGCTATTGATTATCTGGATGGTTATCCGCCGCGGGCAGCGCGAAGTCAGTTGGGATGATGCCGTCAGTAAAATCAAGAAAAACAAACCGGTTACTCCGGCTGCTGAAACCGGTAGTATGAACATTGTTACCCCTGTAATGAATAGCGTGGAAATCCCTCCTGCCACTGAAAGCAAAGCCCAGTCGGTTGATGAGTTAGTCGCACAAGCCGATATGTTTGTGGGGTATGCAGATTATGTTCAAGCAGGAACTGCCCTTGAACAAGCACATCAACAGGCACCTTACGATAAAGAAGTTGCAGCAAAATTGATGTTTATTTACTACAAACAACAAAAATCTGCAGATTTCATTGCAATACTGAATACTTCTGGAATTGATGAAACCCACCCGCAGTGGCCTGAAATCAGAAGCTGGGGGAACCAGTTACTGCCCCATAATCCACTATTTGCGGAGCCAGTAGAGATCACCGAAGAACAAGACGATATTACTGAGGAAATTGCAGAACAAACGGAAACTGAGTTCAGCGCTGAAGAAGATACCACTTCAGAAGTTGCGATGGATTCTTCAACTGATCCTGAGATTGAGAAATCCGATCATATAGAGTTTAATTTGGATGATTATAAAACGGAAACCGCATATGTCTCGCAGGCTGATGAAATTTATCAGCGTGATGACGAAGACATGTTGCAGTTTGACAGCATTTATGATTCTGCAGAAAAAGAGGCAGAGATTGAACCGGACTCCCCTGTGTTTGCCGAAGACGATGATCTGAGAGTTAATCTGGATGAGGATAATGTACTTCAACCAGACTCTTCTGCACCGGAAATTCTCGAGCTGAGTATTGAAGAAACAGAAGAAGCAAATACCGCAACAGAAGAGCCTGAAGAAATTGTATCGCTTGATTCTCTGGATTCTAATGAATTGGATTTATCGGCGTTTGAAACTGAAGATCAGACTGCCACAGAAACGGATGATGTTATTGAAGATTATCTAAATTTAGATAGTAGTATTGATGATGAAGAGCTGGACTTTGATCTTAGCGACTTTGATTCAATCGATGAAGCTGAAACTAAACTGGATCTGGCAGCAGCGTATTCAGATATGGGTGATCCTGAAGGTGCCAGAGGTATTCTGGAAGAAGTACTTGAACAGGGTACAGATGAACAGAAAAAACGGGCACAAGAGCTGCTCGATGCTTTGTCTTAACGAGTATTGTTGTGAGGTTAGCATTAGGTGTCGAATATGACGGCAGTCAGTTCCATGGTTGGCAGTTTCAGCCCAAACAACGGACTGTGCAAGGTGAATTACAGAAAGCCGTATCATTAGTCGCTAATGCACAAACCGAAGTATTTGCTGCCGGGCGTACAGATACCGGGGTACATGCGTTAAATCAGGTAGTACATTTTGATACTGAGGCAGTTCGAGAGGAACGTAACTGGCTGTTAGGCTTAAATTCCAACCTACCACATGATGTCTGTGTTAAATGGGTCAACCCCGTTTCTGAAGATTTCAATGCCCGTTTCAGCGCAATAAAACGCCGCTATCGTTATTTAATCCTCAATCGTGACAGTCGCTCCAGTGTTCATCATCAACGCATGTGGTGGGTATACAAACCACTTGATGAACATAAAATGCAGCAGGCTGCCAATAGTCTTTTGGGTCAGCATGATTTTTCTGCTTTTCGAGCACAGGAATGTCAGGCCAAAAGTCCGATAAAAACGCTTGATAAATTGATTGTCACACGCCGAGATGATTGTATTGCTGTTGATGTTGAAGCCCGTTCTTTTTTACACCACATGGTGCGTAACCTGATGGGAGTGCTGGTTCCAATTGGCGAAGGAAAAAGACCTGTTGATTGGGCATGGCAAGTTCTGCAAAGCCAGAATCGCAATATGGCTGGCGTTACCGCACCGCCACAGGGTCTTTATCTGACAGATGTGATTTATCCAGATGAATTTTCCTTGCCAACTGTGTCAGGTTTTCCGGTGCTCTGGTAAAGTACTAAGCTAACTTCTGGAAAGCTGACAACCCCAAATGAGAACCCGCGTTAAAATATGTGGCATTACGCGTCGACAAGATGCTGATTTTGCTGTTAAAAGCGGGGTAGATGCTATCGGACTGGTTTTTTATGAACCAAGTCCTCGCGCTGTGACAATGGCACAGGCTGCCGCAATTACTGCGCAGCTACCACCTTTTGTTTCAGTTGTCGGTTTGTTTGTTGATGCGACTCCAGAAAAAGTGCTACAAACGCTTGAACAGGTTCCATTAAGTTTGTTGCAGTTTCATGGCAATGAATCTGCAGAGTATTGTGCTCAATTCAATATGCCTTATATCAAAGCCGTGCGTATGCAGACTGCAACGGATTTAATACAGGCTGCCAATCATTTTTCCGGGGCATCGGCTTTATTGCTGGATAGCTATCAACAAGGTGTGCCGGGGGGAACCGGACAGACCTTTGACTGGTCCATGATTACTGCAGTTAGCAAGCCGTTGATATTAGCGGGTGGTCTGACAACTGAAAATGTTGCAGAAGCTATTCGGCAGGTCTCGCCTTATGCAGTTGATGTGAGTGGCGGTGTAGAAGAGTCGAAAGGACTTAAAAGTAATAATAAAATAAGCGCATTCATGCGAGAGGTGGCAAATGCCTGATATACAGATTGATGACTATTTTAAAAACTACCCGGATGAATTAGGTCATTTTGGACCTTATGGTGGTCGCTTTGTTGGCGAAACCCTGATGGGTGCTATTTATGAGCTGGAAGAAGCTTACAAACAGTATAAAAATGATCCAAACTTCCAAGCTGAAATGGATAAAGATCTGGCCGATTTTGTAGGCCGTCCATCACCTATATATCATGCTGAAAACTGGACAAAAAAACTGGGCGGTGCACAGATCTATCTCAAGCGTGAAGATCTCAACCATACTGGTGCCCACAAGGTTAACAACACGATTGGTCAGGCTCTGCTGGCAAAGCGGATGGGTAAAACCCGTATTATTGCTGAAACAGGTGCGGGACAGCATGGTGTCGCAACCGCTACGGTTGCAGCTCGGTTAGGTATGGAATGTGTGGTTTATATGGGCGCTGAAGATGTTGAGCGCCAGGCGATGAACGTTTACCGGATGAAGCTTTTAGGTGCAGACGTGGTACCAGTTCAGTCCGGTTCAAAAACACTCAAAGATGCACTGAATGAAGCCTTGCGTGACTGGGTCACCAATGTGGATGACACCTTTTATATTATCGGTACGGTTGCTGGCCCACATCCTTATCCAGCAATGGTACGGGACTTTCAATCAGTTATTGGTCGTGAAGCCCGTCAGCAAATGATCAATACCACTGGGAAACTGCCCGATACACTGGTTGCCTGTATCGGTGGTGGGTCGAATGCAATTGGCCTGTTCTACCCATTTATTGAAGATGAATCTGTTGCAATGATTGGCGTTGAAGGTGCTGGTCATGGTCTGCAGACAGGGCAGCACTCAGCTCCGCTGTCTGCCGGAACTCCCGGCGTATTGCACGGCAATCGCACTTACCTGATCCAGGACGCTGCGGGACAAATTACCGAAACCCACTCCATTTCAGCCGGGCTGGACTATCCTGGCGTCGGTCCTGAGCATGCATGGTTGAAAGATATCGGCCGTGCACAATACGTTACAGTCACGGATACCGAGGCGCTTGATGCTTTCCATG
This sequence comes from Methylophaga nitratireducenticrescens, assembly GCF_000260985.4. Classification (NCBI taxonomy): domain Bacteria; kingdom Pseudomonadati; phylum Pseudomonadota; class Gammaproteobacteria; order Thiotrichales; family Piscirickettsiaceae; genus Methylophaga; species Methylophaga nitratireducenticrescens. Next base: position 2,256,007 of record NC_017857.3, on the reverse strand, counting down.
AACTGACACGCACTGAAGGCATTATTCCGGCTCTGGAAACCAGCCATGCATTGGCGTATGTTTCAAAATTAGCCCCAACGATGTCAGCGGATCAAAGTATTCTTATTAATGTTTCAGGGCGTGGTGATAAAGACATGCACACGGTTGCAGCCATGGCTGGTCTGAATTTCTGAGGAATATAAAATGAGTCGTATTAAAGAATGTTTTAAAAATCTTCAGGCAGATGGGCAAACTGCTTTAATCCCTTATGTGACGGCAGGTGATCCTGAACCATGGGTAACCGTACCACTGTTACATGCTTTGGTGGATGCCGGTGCCGATATTATCGAACTGGGTGTGCCTTTCTCTGACCCCATGTCGGATGGCCCTGTGATCCAAAAAGCCTGTGAACGGGCATTGAAAAATGATGTCACGCTGGATTCAATTCTGGATATGGTGAAACAGTTCAGAGAGAAAAATAAGCATACGCCAATCGTGCTGATGGGATATGCCAATCCCCTTGAAGCAATGGGTTATGAAAAGTTCGCCAAAAAAGCACAGGCTGTCGGGGTGGATGGGGTGTTGACTGTTGATATGCCTCCGGAAGAGTCTGATGAATTCCTGCGCCTGATGGACGTACATGATATTGATACGATTTTCCTGGTTGCGCCAACAACATCGGCACAGCGTATGCAGAAAATTGCCCAATATGCCAAAGGCTTTATTTATTATGTTTCGATCAAAGGTGTGACGGGTGCTGCCGCATTGGAAATTAATGAAGTAACCGCCAAACTTGAAGAAATTCGTAAATACACTTCGTTACCGGTTGGTGTGGGGTTTGGTATCAGAGATGGCCGCTCAGCCGCAGCTGTCGCGGAAGTGGCTGATGCTGTAGTGGTGGGCAGTACTTTGGTACGTTGCATAGAAGAACATTCCAATCGCCCACAGGAATTACCCGCAGCAGTAGCAAGTCTGTTAGCTGAAATGCGTCATGCAATTAATGCGCGTGATTTAGCCAGCGTCTCGGCCTAATAAGCGATAAGGTGACAAAATGAGTTGGTTTGAAAGATTACTACCGTCGAAAATCCGCACCAGTGGCCGCAGCCGCTCGGTACCTGAAGGTGTCTGGTGCAAATGTCCGGCATGTGACAATGTGCTTTATCGGGCTGAGCTTGAGCGTAATCAGATGGTGTGTCCCAAATGTGATCATCATCAACGGATAAATGCCCGTGATCGACTGAAAAGTTTTCTTGATGAAGAGAATCGCCAGGAAATTGGGACCGAAGTTAAGCCTGTCGACACCCTTAAATTCAAAGACAGTAAACGCTATCGTGATCGTATTACCCAGGCGCAAAAAAATACCGGTGAGAATGATGCATTGTTAGCCATGCAAGGCACGCTTAAAGACCTGCCTGTTGTGGTTGTTGCGTTTGATTTTGGTTTTATGGGGGGCTCAATGGGCTCCGTGGTCGGTGAAAAATTTGTCCGTGCTGCAAAGGTTGCTTTAGCGAAAAAACTGCCGTTGATATGTTTTGCCGCCAGTGGTGGAGCACGCATGCAGGAAGGCCTGTTTTCACTAATGCAAATGGCAAAAACCAGTGCCGTTTTATCACAACTTGAAGAGGCTGGAGTCCCGTTTATTTCGGTGATGACCGATCCTACTATGGGTGGTGTTTCAGCCAGTCTGGCAATGCTGGGTGATGTCAATGTGGCTGAACCTAAAGCCTTAATTGGTTTCGCGGGTCCACGCGTTATCGAACAGACCGTTCGTGAAAAATTACCTGAAGGTTTCCAACGCAGTGAGTTTTTGCTGGAACATGGTGCCATCGACATGATTATTGACCGCCGTGAAATGCGCGATCGTCTGAATAATCTGTTAACCATGATGCAAAATCGTATTGCTGTTTAAACCATAGTTTATGCGATTTAATAGCTTGCCACAGTGGCTGGCATGGCAGGAAAAGCTTCATTTTACTGAGATAGATCCCGGCCTGGATCGGGTTCGTGCTGTCTGGCAGCAGATGTATGACGACAACAAACTGCCTTTTCGGGTGGTGACGGTTGCCGGCACCAACGGTAAAGGCTCTTCTGTTGCGTTATTGGCCTCTATACTCTCAGCTGCCGGCTATCGAACAGCCTGTTACACCTCGCCGCATCTATTGCGTTATAACGAACGCATCGTAGTGGATGGTCAAACAGCAACGGATCAACAGATATGTGAAGCTTTCGAGCGGGTTGATACCGCACGTGGTGACATTTCTCTGAGTTATTTCGAATTTGCCACGCTCGCTGCAGCAGATATTTTCTGTAGACAGAATATTGATATCGCGATTTTGGAAGTGGGTATGGGCGGACGGCTTGATGCGGTGAATCTGTTTGATGCCGATATTGCGTTGATTACGCCGATAGGTCTGGATCATACAGTTTGGCTTGGCGATACCCGGGAAAAGATTGGTATTGAAAAAGCCGGGATAATGCGAGAAAAGAACCCTGTCGTCTGCAGTGAACATTCCCCACCAGTCACCGTTATTGAGATTGCTCAGAAATTAGGCTCGCCAGCGTATATTGCTGGCAAAGACTTCAATGCACAATCCGATAAAAATGTCTGGCACTGGCAAAATGCCGAGTATCAGTTCACGGGATTACCATTGCCGGCTTTATTGGGTTGCTATCAAATTCAGAACAGCGCGGCTGTGCTACAAGTCATCAGCCTGCTGAAAGATTCCGGAATGGAAAAAATCAATGAAACAGCTATCCGTGATGGATTGGCTCACGTCCGACTGGCTGGTCGTTTTCAGATGATTGATGGACCCATTACCCATATTTTTGATGTAACACATAATCAACAGGGTGCTGAAAATCTGGCCAAACTATTAACGGAAATTCCCTGTCATGGCAAAACCCATGCGGTGATTGCCATGTTGCGTGACAAAGACAGTCAAGCGGTTTTTGATGTCTTGATTCCAGTGATAAATAATTGGTTTCTTGGTGGCTTAAATGGAAGCCGGGGGCAGTCTGCAGAAGATTTGGCAACTGGCCTGCAAGGTAAAATTTCCAATGATCGCATTCATACCAGTGAAGTAGTGGAACAGGCCTATGATCTGGCTTTAGCTAATGCTATTGAAGGGGACCGTATCTTAATTTTTGGCTCATTCCACACAGTAGAAGCCATCATGCGGCATATACCAGATTTCATTAATGAACCGTTATCTGCCTCAGCTTGAGGTGTCGTGATACAGGGCCTTAATTTCCTTATCATACCGTTGCTCAACCAGCGCACGTTTAACTTTTAAAGTAGGCGTCAGCAAACCATTTTCAATCGTCCAGGGTTGCAAAGTCAGATGTACTCGCCGAATCCTGGCATAGGCCGGAAATTCAAATAACCACTGTCTGAGTAAGCGCACAAAATGCTGCTGTAAAACTTTTGAGCCAAGACTTTCATTCTGCAAGGGATCCAAACCAAGTTGTTGTGCAATCTGCGGCCAACTTTCGCCATTAATGACCAGTAAAGCGGCCAAATAAGGCTGCCCTTCACCGACCACTAAAGCCTGATCAATCAGGCCATTGCTGACTATGGCGGCCTCAATATCAGCAGGCGGGACTTTTTCGCCATTATTGAGCACCAGAATATCTTTGATTCGGCCAACAATATAAATATGTCCGCTTTCGCTGATGTGGGCTTTATCACCGGTATGCAGCCAGCCATCAGCATCAATAGTCTGTGCCGTGGCTTTGTGATTATTCCAATAGCCCAGCATATTGCCCGGACCTTTTACCTCAAGCTCTTCATCCTTGCCGATACGAACTTCTACACCCTGAATAGCGCGACCTACGCTGGCCGGATCATTGCTGGAAGGTTCATTAACACTAATCACTGGGCTGGTCTCAGTCAGGCCATAACCTTGTAGCAACACTAAATCCAGTCCAATAAACATTTTAGCGGCGTGGACGGGTAAAGCAGCGCCACCACTGACAGCTAAACGCAGTTTGCCGCCCAGACGCTGATGAAATTTGGTCACAACCAGTTTATACAGCAATGGCCATAACAGCAGAGAAGGCGACCAATATTTCCGACCCTGTTGGTACTGAAAGCGTTTCCAGCCGACCTCCACCGCCAGTTTGAAGATCCGACGTTTAAGCCAGCTGCCTTCAGCAAGTTGTTTATGAACTCGATCATAAATCCGTTCAAAAATCCTGGGCACAGCAATCATGATGGTGGGTTGAACTTGTCGCATGTCGTCAGCAAGCAGGGGAATGCTACGAGAGAAGACTACTTTTGAACCAGCCATCATCGGCAAATAATAGCCGCCAGTTCGCTCCAAAGTGTGCGACAGCGGTAAAAAGGACAAGAAAACATCATCAGGCAGGATTTCAAAAAACTGCAACGAACCATAGGCAACCGACAACATATTATGATGGCTGAGCATAACCCCTTTAGAACGGCCAGTGGTGCCAGAAGTATAGATAATCGATGCCAATTGTTCAGGTGCACAGTGGGGTAGATTCAACTCAGCAGCAGAGGCTGTATCAAGCCAGTTCTGCAGCGATGTCATGGATGATTCGTTATCTGTTATCGATTCATCATGGAACAGGACTATCCGTTTAACAGCGTGTTCTTCGGGTAATACGGCTTTAATGGCTGACCATTGTCTGAGACTGTTCACCAGCAGTAAACGTACATCAGCATCCTGTAATATATATGCAACGTTATCCGGTCGGTCATCGGGGTAAAGTGGCACCACTATCAGCCCCAGACTTAAGGCTGCCAGATCGAAAAATATCCACTCTTTGCTATTACGTAAATTGATTGCAACCCGATCACCTTTACGCAGATTTTCCTGCTGCAGCGCTTGTTGCCAATGGGTTATTTCATCAGCAACCTGTTGCCAAGTTAAGCTTTCCCAGCTTTTCTTATCATTATCAAAAAAGCCATAGGCGTCTTTATCAGGACTTCTTTTTATCCGTTCACAAGCTAAGCCATACAGCGTTTGGGCCTGATCCGGAGAAATGTAATCATGAGCAGCAGACATGATTAATCAAAGAGCCACCGTAGTTGAACGCCGACGATATCGACAGAACTTTTATATTTACCGGATAATTCATATGTTTGAGTGCCACTTGTGAATGTATCCTCAATGCTGCTGTCTTTCATAAATATATGAGTATAGGCGGCATCCAAAATTATATTATCGCTATAGTGATAACTTGCCCCCAATGCTAACCAGGTACGATCACTGTCCGGAATTCGAGGAGTTCGACGTTGCGCATTGGGAATCGGTGTTTCATCATAGGCGACGCCCGCCCGCCAGGACCATCGGTCATTAGCTTTATATTCCACGCCCAGCCCGTAACGCATAGAGTTTTCCCAGTCTTCTTCTTTAAGCGTATTTAGCCTGGAAACGTCAGAATTAATTTGCAACTCTTCAAAACGGCTCCATCGAGTCCAACTGGCATCGGCCATAACCGACCATTGTGAATTTAATTGGTGAACCAGAGCGATTGATGCCGATTCAGGCAAGGTTACCCGGCCGCCAACATTTCCATCCTGAAAGCCAGCGGCTGTTGCTTGAGTATTCACATTTTCCGGTATGCGAAATTCACCTTCACCGGTTAAATCATGCGTTATTTTTGAACGATAACTTAAGCCCATGCGTGTTGCTTCAGTAAACTGATAGGTCATACCCAGGTTATAACCCCAGCTCCAGTCATCGGCAGTGACTTTTACCCGTCCATCGTTGCCTTGGGAGTTACCTAGAAAAGAACCAAAGTTAGCTGCCTGGGAGAGTTCCAGATCGATATATTGCAGATTTACGCCAAAGCCCAATGATAGTTTTTCAGTCACTTTAAAAGCAATGCTGGGATTAATATTAAGCGTAAGCAGATCCGAACGAATCGCATGATAACGCCCCTGCCAACTATCGCCATAGTCAGTCACCAGCCCGAAGGGCGCGCCAACACCAATACCTACGACAGTCTTGTCATTTAACGGATGGGCATAATAAAAATTTGGAACTGCTGCCAGTTCACCGGCATTACTGCCATCACCCCCCGTTAATGGTGTGCCATTGACATTAGAACCGCGATCAGAGAATTCTGCTCGGGGTGCGATCAGATTGAGCCCCATATTCATTTCTTTACGGGATAAATTTGTCATGCCAGCCGGATTAAAAAAAATAGTGCTGGCATCATCCGCCACTGCAGCACTGCCTGAAAAGGCTCGTCCCAACCCCGTAATGCTTTGTTCTATCAGGGCATAACCCGCTGCGGCTGCAGAATTACTGGCTGCCCCAAATAAAAGATAAAAACCAAATTGGGTTGTTCGGGACATGGTCATAGCAGCGTTACCTGGTAAGAGTTTTTGAATTAAGGAGCAAAACTAGCTCAAGCATGCAAATGAAGCAAGTTTGTAATAATTAACGACGCTGAAAAAGTAAATCCCAAACCCCATGTCCCAAGCGATGGCCGCGTTGTTCAAACTTGGTTAATGGCCGGTAGTCAGGCCGGGCAATATAATCACCAGCATCACTGGTATTAATAAAATTCTTACTTGAAGACAGATCCTGCAACATTTGTTCTGCATAATCCTGCCAGTCTGTTGCCATATGCAGAAAACCACCCGACCGAATTTTTTGTGCCAGAACGTCAACAAAAGCTGGCTGAATAATTCGGCGTTTATGGTGACGTTTTTTATGCCAGGGATCAGGGAAGTAAAGTTGAACACGTTGCAGAACATTATCGGCAATCTGGTTTTTGAGCAACTCCACAGCATCAGTGCAAGCTACACGGAGGTTCGTCAGGTTATTCTCTTCGATAGCTTTTAATAATTGGCCCACACCAGGACGGTGCACTTCCACACCAATAAAGTTGTACTCAGGTTGCTGAATGGCCATTTTGATCAAAGACGCGCCATTACCAAATCCGATTTCAAAGACCACTGGAGCATGGCGTCCAAATAGCGTTTGCATATCGATGGGTTGACCATCTGCTTCAATACCAAATTTTGGCCATAAAAAATCCAGCGATTTTTGTTGACCGGGCGTTAATCGTCCCTCGCGTTTAACAAAGCTTTTTACCTGACGGAGGCGTTTACCTTCAGTCATTTAACTCACCTTTAATTGAGTAACAACACATCGATCTGTCGATGAAAATAGCGTCACATCATACCCAAGCGCTATTGGAAAATCCTCATGACAGCGTCTTTTGCTGTCGAAGTTTGCAAAAAATAATGATTTGAATACCACCATTTTGCAGAAGTTATGACTGGAAAGTTGTCACAAAATCAGAAAATTATTGAAGAGCCAATCCTGCATTTTTCTGCGACTGTTGCGGTATGATGACTGAAAAAATAAAAATATTTATCCAGGTAGGGATATGAGATATGCCCAGAAACAGTGCGTAAAAGAGTGATAAGGACTATAATGCATCGTCTGTATATTAGTTCTGATGGATTATCGCTGCTGCAATCAAGCGGCCTCAAATCCCGCTACTTCGATAGTACAAGTAAACGAAAAAGAGACTTAACTTTATGGTTCATCCAGTTTTAGACTCGCTCACCAACGAAGTGATCGAAAGAAGTAAAAAAACCCGTACGGCTTATCTTGCTCGTGTTGACGAAGCTGCAGGGCAGGGTCCTCATCGTCTGACGCTTGGCTGTGGTAATCTGGCTCACGGTTTTGCTGCTTGTGCAGCAACTGAAAAAAGCGATCTGGCTGGTGACAAAAAAGCCAATATTGGCATTATTTCAGCCTACAATGACATGCTGTCAGCACACCAACCATACAAGGATTTTCCACCTTTAATTAAAGAAGCCGCTAAGGAAGCGGGCGGGGTAGCTCAGTTTGCCGGCGGCGTCCCAGCCATGTGTGATGGTATTACGCAGGGCTATCCCGGTATGGACTTATCATTGTTCAGCCGCGACGTAATTGCCATGGCCACAGCAGTGGGCCTCAGTCACAACATGTTTGATGCGGCAATGATGCTGGGTGTCTGTGACAAGATCGTACCTGGCTTGTTAATTGGTGCGTTGAGTTTTGGTCATTTACCGACTATTTTTGTGCCTGCTGGCCCGATGCCAAGTGGTCTGCCGAATAAAGAAAAAGTTCGTATCCGCCAATTGTTTGCTGAAGGCAAAGTAGGTCGCGAAGAACTGCTTAAAGCAGAGTCAGAGTCCTACCATAGTCCCGGTACTTGCACTTTCTATGGTACGGCCAACAGCAACCAGATGATGGTTGAAATCATGGGGCTGCATTTGCCGGGTGGAACGTTTATCAATCCTAATACCCCGTTACGTGATGAATTAACAAAAGAAGCAGCGCGCCAGGTATTGAAATTTACTGCGCTGGGTAATGATTACCGTCCGATTGGTCATATGATTGATGAAAAGGCGATTTTAAATGCCATTATTGGTCTGTTGGCAACGGGTGGTTCAACTAACCACACCATGCATATTGTTGCTGTGGCCCGGGCAGCCGGTATCTTAATTAACTGGGACGATTTTGATCGTCTGTCGCAAATCATTCCTTTATTAAGCCGTGTCTATCCAAACGGCAGTGCCGATGTGAATCACTTCCAGGCCGCTGGTGGCATGGGCGTGTTAATTCAGGAATTATTATCTCAGGGCTTGTTACACGAAGACATCATTACGGTCGGTAATGAAAAAGGCTTGAAACAATACAGTCAGGAGCCAAAAATCATTGATGGCAAACTGATTTGGCAGGAAGGTCCTAAAGAATCTCTGGATAAAGACGTTATTGGCACGGTTGAACAACCATTTGCCAAATCAGGTGGTGTACATCTGATTAAAGGTAATCTGGGACGTGGTGTATCGAAAGTTTCTGCGGTAGATGTTGAACATCGTGTTGTAGAGGCGCCTGCTTTGGTTTTTGACGATCAGGACGATGCGGTTGCTGCCTTCAAAAATGGCGAACTGGAAAGAGACGTTATCGTGGTGTTACGCTTCCAGGGACCAAAATCCAATGGTATGCCGGAACTGCATAAACTCAGTTCACCGCTGGGCGTATTACAGGATCGTGGATTTAAAGTGGCGTTGGTCACTGACGGCCGTATGTCTGGTGCGTCGGGTAAAGTGCCATCTGCCATTCAAATGTGTCCTGAATCTGCAGAAGGTGGTCCGCTGACCCGAATCAAAGATGGCGATATTATTCATCTCGATACCGAAAGAGGCATTATGAACGTGCTGGTAGATGATGAAGAGTTTAACGCCCGCCTGTCTTGCATGATGGCCAATACTGAACATCATTACGGCAGCGGTCGTGAATTGTTTGACAGTTTCCGGGCAGGCGTTTCTTCAGCTGAAGAAGGCGCTATCAATATGTTCAACGTTGAATAATCTTCACCAGAATTAGGGATATCTATTTTTTATGAGCAAAACGATTCACGAAATTATGCAAGTCTCACCGATTGTCCCGGTGATGGTTATTAATAATGTTGAACATGCGGTGCCATTGGCCAATGCGTTGGTCAAAGGCGGTCTGAAAGTATTGGAAATCACGCTGCGTACTGATGCAGCGCTGGAATCCATCCGTCGTATCAAAGCTGAAGTGCCAGATGCGATTGTCGGTGCAGGGACCATTATCAACATTGAAACGTTAAATGCAGCGATTGATGCGGGTGCAGAATTTATTGTCAGTCCTGGTACCACAGACACCTTGATTGAAGCGGCATTAAAAACCGGTGTGCCTTTATTACCGGGCGTAGCCAACCCTAGTGAAGCCATGCGCTTGTTAGAGCGTGGTATTACCGCAATGAAATTCTTCCCGGCTGAAGCGGCTGGTGGCGTACCCATGCTGAAATCAATTGGTGCACCAATTCCACAAATTCTGTTCTGCCCAACCGGCGGTGTTAGTCAGAAAAATGTGAAAAACTACTACAGCTTACCTAACGTAGGTTGCGTAGGTGGTTCATGGATGTGCGCAGCGAATCTGGTAGAAGCGGAAAACTGGGATGAAATTACCCGTTTAGCGGCTGAAGCCATTGAGCTTGCTACTAACTAAAAGCAACTGGATTTAGTTAGATTAAAACCGGGCTGGTTTATCCGCCCGGTTTTTTTATGTTCTTAAATCACAATGCCGCGTTCCAGCCAGTCCTCTATCAACTGTTTTGCCCCCAGTGACACCACTTCGGGGTTAGGATGCTGCAACACCTCAGCAATCGCTTCAGCGGCTTGCTGGCCAGTCTGACCTTCATCTAATAGATCAAGTAACCGTGCACTAACGGGATTAAGCTCAATAAACTTCACCTGATCATCAGCATTTCGATATAACAACAGAAAAAACGGCGTTTCGGCAGCTTTATCAGGCAGATTATCCGGCGCGATTTGATGCACGGGGTAATCATAGGCAAAGGTCCAGCTTAGGGGAGAGCGTTGCAGAGAGAGTTGCAAGATATCTTGCTGTTCACTCACTTCACGCTTCACAAAATCCGCATTGGCAATTCCGAGCGCCAACTCAGCCCATTCGTAATGGGCGAGCTCAGCAATAAAAGGCATGGTTTGATACTGCTGCGGATGTTCTTCGAGATAGTGAACAAACTCGCGGGCAATATCATTAAATAAGGGCGAACTGCACCGATGCTCACGAATAAAATCACGTGCCAGTTGATGCCAGGCCGTTTCCCCCAGAATTTGCTTCAATACCGGACAGGCCGTACTTAAGAAGCTTTCAATATTGTTATAAATCAGTCGCTGATAAATCGCCATGCGCCGCGATTCAACATCGGCAGGCTCGGGAACAGAACTCGGATCACGCAGATGGGCGGTGAATTGCTGTTGGGTAGTTTTAAAATCAGGCGCTTGCTGCATGTTCAGATCGATATTGTGATTGGATATATCGAATGTGGCCGACTTCATCAAACAATGTACTGAGATCGGGGATATTAAAATCTCGTTCCAGCAATGTCGGAATCACCCCATGTTGCTGGTAAGTGTGTTCCAGCAACCGCCAAACTGGATCAATTACATCTGCGCCATGGGTATCGATAATGAGATCTTCGGCTTCATTATAGTGACCGGCAATATGCATGTAAGCGATACGTTTACTGTTAATCGCGTCAATATAAGCTTTAGCGTCATAACCGTGATTAATACTGTTTACGTAGACGTTATTCACATCAAGTAACAACTCACAATCGGCTTTTTCCAATATCGCATTGATAAATTCAATTTCGTCTATCTGCCGACCCGGTGCCGCGTAGTATGAGACATTCTCGATAATCAGTCGGCGTTGCAGAATATCCTGAACCCGAAGAATGCGTTCTGCGACATGCTCGACAGCTTCGTCAGTGAACGGTATGGGCATCAAATCGTAAAGGTGACCCTCATCACTGCAATAGCTCAGATGCTCACTATAGAGTCGAACCTGATGCTGATCCAGAAAGTGTTTAATACGTTTAACAAACGCTTCATCCAGCGGAGCAGGGCTGCCAAGTGATAACGAAAGACCATGACACAGCATCGGAAAGTGTTCGCTGAATGCCTGCAGTTTTTTGCCCAGCCGACCACCCATTTCCATCCAGTTTTCCGGTGCGACCTCAATAAAGTCGATAGGCGGGTGATCCAGCTGCATGATTTCATCAATGAAACTGCGTCTTAAACCCAGACCAGCTCCATTAACTGCATAACCTTGTTTTCTCATGCTGAAACTCTTATTAATTGCAGTAATTAAAAAGATGCATCTATGGGCTGATTGTTACAAATAAATTCCCAACTGCTCTTTTAGGGCGCCTCAGGAATCTCAAACATCGCACGATCAACACCAACATTTCCGGTTTTAGCATCGTATAAATAGACTACAGCTTTATAGTGGCCAGGCTCAGTGATAGTAGTTTTACCGCTGAACATTCCAGTCGGGCCGGTAAAATCCAGAGCGACTTCATCAATGGTTTTCTCGTCACGCATCAGAATAGCTTTGGCTTCATAATTATCTGCCTGCCAATGGCCGTCTTTGGTGATAGGGCAACCGCACAGCAATGAAGCTTTGGTATAAATATCTACCTGACCATTCTCCAGAACCCGGGTCCAGGCATCCACAATAAAGCCGGTCAAGGTAATGATAATGCCATCACCCAGAATATCCTTTCCAGGCACCACCCAACTGGTCACGCTGGCTTCCTGATAGGCCTGCTGATAACCATAAGGGCCGATTAATTTGAAGCGCAGTAATCTTGGCGCATCAATATCCACTTTCGCTAAAAAACCGGCAGTTTTATCATCAGTCTGTCGTTCGCCACGTTTTAACGGATTTTCGATAAGCACAGCGGTATCGCCAGTGCCACCGTTAATCCATCCTTCATCGAGAATTTCACCTGTTTCAGCATCTTCAACGATAGCGCGGATACCGCCGACACTGGTGCCAATAAATTTCGAATCAACCGCTTTCGCTCTCACCATGATCTCTGTTTCAGCAGCGATAGCTGACAGGCTGACCATCATTAGCGCAATAATTACCCAAAAGCGTGTGTACATATCTTTCCCCCTCCAGACCTGTGTTATTTAATCAATCAGCATCATTCGATGCCGCAGACCATGCATCATAGCCCCCAATCATTGAATAGACATTGGTAAAACCAAGCTGCTGCAACGTTGCCGTCGCCAATGCACTTCTACCACCGGATTTGCAATACACCACGATAGGACGCGTTTTATCCTGAAAATCCGGATGTGTTTCTACTGAAAACTCAAGCATGCCGCGTGGAATATGTCTGGCATCAGCGATATGACCCTTAGCGAACTCTTCAGGCTCACGTACATCCAGAGCAATGCTGTCATCATCCAGCATTTGCTGTGACTGAGAAACACTGATTTGCTGTATGGATGCCTTTGCTGCCTGTACCAGATCCGATGCTGTTTTTGCCATGCGATACTCCTGAATGATTTAAATCTGTGACCATAGTAATCATTAATAGTTGTCAAAGAAACCAATTGCTTGATAACCCAATTGAGGGTTGCGCTGTTACAATGTTTTTTCTTTAATTTTGTAACTTAGCTGAACCAACATCTGCCAAAGCCATAATGCTTTTATGACCTAATCCAGAATGTTATATCAGTGCCTGAGACAATTATGCTGGCCTATATTATTCGCCGTATCCTGTATGCCTTTCCCATACTGTTGGGTGTCAATGCACTGACATTTGCATTGTTTTTTATGGTCAATACGCCAGATGATATGGCGCGGATGCAATTGGGCGAACGTTACATTACCGAACAGGCGATTACGACCTGGAAACAGGAACGCGGTTACGACCAGGATTTGCTGTGGAATGAATCGGCTGACGGTTTCGAAAAACTCACCGATACCATTTTTTTTGATAAATCGCTGGCGCTATTCAGCTTTGAATTTGGTCAGGCCGATGATGGACGAGACATTGGTGAAGATATCAAAACCCGCATGTGGCCCAGTCTGGCGATTGCCATTCCGGTATTTATTGTTGGCTTGCTGGTCAATATTACCTTTGCGTTGATGATGGTGTTTTTTCGGGCAACCTATGTTGATCTCGGTGGGGTAGTGCTGTGTGTCGTATTAATGTCGATATCCAGTCTGTTTTATATTATCGCCGGGCAGTTTGTCATCGGCAAAGTCATGCAGCTGGTGCCTATCTCGGGCTTCGGTGAGGGGGTCAGTACGATAAAATTCCTGATTTTACCGGTAGCGATTGGCATTGTTTCAGGTATTGGCTCGGGATCGCGCTGGTACCGCACTTTATTTCTGGAAGAAATTTCCAAGGATTACGTTCGCACAGCCCGAGCAAAAGGCTTATCGGAAGTGCAGGTTTTGTTTAAACATGTTTTGAAAAACGCGATGATTCCAATTCTGACTGGCGCGGTAGTGGTAATACCAACCCTGTTTATGGGCAGTCTGATTCTGGAGTCATTCTTTGGTATTCCAGGCTTGGGTAGCTATACCATTGACGCTATTCATGCCCAGGATTTTGCCATTGTGCGAGCCATGGTTTTTCTTGGCTCAGTCTTATATATCGTAGGTCTGTTACTGACCGATATTTCCTACACTTTTGTTGATCCACGGGTACGAATGGATGGCTGATTCAAATATTGATATACGCATCCGCGCTTTACAATGTCTTTTGATTAATGATGCCGCTGATAAAGCGCTGCAGACACGGCAACTGGCTGTTGAATGCCGCGAACAAGGTTATGTCATTCAGCATCAGCCAGTGGATGTTCCAGCGATCCCAGGCAGACCGGATAAGCCCGACCTGGTCTCGCCACGTGACTTACCCCGGCGACGTAATAATCAGCAGACCGGTCATACCACGTTGATTCACGCCATTTGCCATATCGAGTTTAATGCCATTAATTTAGCGTTGGATGCCATCGCTCGTTTTGCCAATATGCCAGATGATTTTTATCGTGACTGGTTGCAGGTTGCCGATGAGGAAGCCAAACATTTTTCAATGCTCTCTGCACATTTACAGCTGGCAGGGTATGCCTATGGAGATTTTCCGGCACATGATGGTTTATGGGAAATGGCACAGAAAACCCATCACGATCCATTAACCCGCATGGCACTGGTACCAAGGGTATTAGAGGCGAGGGGATTGGATGTGACGCCTGGCATGATGAATAAACTGCGTGGCAGTGGGGATCTGGCTGCGGTAGAAATTCTTGAAGTGATTTTGCGCGAAGAAATAGGTCACGTATCAATCGGCACACGTTGGTTTAATTATCTTTGTGAGCAACGCGATCTTGAGCCGACATCGACATTTACCACCTTATTAAAAACTTACTTTAATGGTGAGATACGTGGGCCATTTCATATTGCAGCCCGTAAACAGGCGGGCTTTACTGATGCAGAATTGGATTGGTTAGAACTCAATCGCTAGCGGCTTCAGCTGTTTTGTTTTTCTTTTCCATTTCAGCTTTTTGCCGTCGTGATTCTTTGGGATCTGCAATCAATGGACGATAAATCTCGATGCGATCCTTAGGGCTGAGCGTAGCATTTAGCTTACAGATTTTGCCAAAAATCCCGACTTTATCTGTTTCAAGATTGATTTGCGGATAACGTTCCAGAATACCGGAGCGTTTGATCGCTTGTTCCACCGACGTTTTATCAGGTACTTCCAATGACAAAATCACCTGCTCATCCGGCAGGGCATACGCCACTTCTACGGTTATTAATTCAGAGTTAACGTGTTCCATAAATTTCTCTGGCGCGTACACAAAAAGCTTCAACTAATGAACCGGATATCTGAGTGAATACCGGACCCAATGCCAAATCCAGCAGACGGGTGGAAAATTCAAAATCCATATCCAGCTGTACCCGGCAACCTTCATTATCCCCAATCGGGCTGAACTGCCAGAAACCTTCTAAATGACGGAATGGACCATCAATCAGTTCGATACGAATTGATTCACCATGCTGCAAGGTATTGCGGGTAGAGAATTCATGATGGATACCTCCTTTGGCAATATCCAGTGTGGCACAAATCACCTTATCGCTTTTATTGATAATTTTACTGCCACGACACCAAGGGAGAAAACTTGGATAAGCTTCAACATCATTAACCAAATCAAACATCTGATCAGGGGTATACATCACCAGTGAACTGCGCGTAATAGTTGTCATTTAGTGTTTCTGTTGACCTCTAATTAAAATAATCAAAGACGAAATCCAATACGCCTGTCAAACTCACAAACACGACAAAAATCGCTATTGGCGTGACATATCGAACCAAAAAACGCCATTCATGATAGATCAGGTAGGATTTAATCCCCAGCTCTTCCTGAGTACTACGTTGTGACATGGTCCATCCAGCAAATATTGCAATGAGCATGCCTCCCAAAGGCAACATAATATTGGCAGTCAGATAATCCAGCAACTCAAAGGCCGTCATATCGAGCCAAGTCCAGTCTTTCAACACATTAAAGGAGAACAAGCTTAACAGCCCCAGCAACCAGACCAGTATACCGACCCAGATGCAGGCATTAAGCCGTTTTATCTCAAAGTTTTCGACAAGCCAAGTAACGACTGGCTCAACCAATGCAATCGCTGAACTTAATCCCGCAAAAACCAACAACAAAAAGAACATAGCACCAAAAAATGCGCCATTCTCCATATGGCCAAAAGCAATAGGAAGCGTTTCAAAAATCAAACTTGGTCCGGCACCAGGTGACATTCCATTGGCAAACACTAATGGGAAAATTGCGAGACCAGCCAGGATCGCCACAGCTGTATCCATAAAGGAAATCGCCAGAGAGACTTTTAAAATTGAGGCCTTTTTTGGTAAATAGGAGCCATAGACCATAATGGCGCCCATTCCCAGACTTAACGTGAAAAAAGCATGGCCCATTGCTGTTAAAACACCTTCAGTTGTAAGTCTGGAAAAATCAGGTTTGAATAAAAAAGTTACTGCCTGGTTAAAATAAACACCAGTTTGGTAGGCATAAGCCACCAAAATCAACAGGATCAGAAATAACGCTGGCATTAAAAACCGAACAGACTTTTCCAAACCGCGCTGTACACCACGACTGACAATCAACATCGTTAACATCATAAAAAGGGTATGCCAGGCCAGCAGCTTTTCAGGATCTTGAATTAATGCCAGATGCAGGTTGCGTGCACCATCCGGTGTGACGCCTTCAAATACTCCAAACAATAAACGGGGAACATAAGCGATTGCTTGACCCGCAATCACGCTGTAATAAGAAAGGATTAAAAAACCGGCCAAAACGCCACCGAAACCAAGATATTTCCAAAGGGAGGAGGCTTTTTCTTCTTCAGCCAGACTGGCCAGACTGTTAAAAGGATTTTGCCGACCGCGTCGACCAATCAGAATTTCCGCCATCATGATGGGAACACCGATGGCAAAGATACAGGCAAGATAAACCAGAACAAATGCGCCACCGCCATATTCACCAGCAATATAGGGAAATTTCCAGATATTTCCGAGGCCAACAGCCGCCCCCGTGGCTGCAAGAATGAAGGCCCAGCGTGATGTCCACTCACCATGAACCGATTTTAACGGTCTACTCATATCACACTCATTAAAAATAAATAGCCTCGATTCTCGGCGAATTTCCTAAAATGCTCAAGCCAAGCAGCAATAGGCACATGTATAATGCCTTGATGGCCACCAAGAAAAAACCACAAAACACTGATAACACTATCGCCCGTAACCGGAAAGCGCGTCATGAATTTTTTATAGAAGAAAAATTCGAGGCGGGTTTGGTGCTGGAGGGATGGGAAGTCAAAAGCTTACGTGAAGGCAAAGCACAGCTGAGTGATAGCTACGTGCTGATTCGTCATGGCGAAGCCTGGTTAGCCAATGCACTGGTTACCGCATTGAAAACAGCTTCTACCCACGTCGTTCCAGAACCACAACGCGACCGTAAACTGCTGCTCAATCGTAACGAGCTAAATAAGCTGATTGGCGCAGTTGAGCGCAAAGGTTACACCTTGATCCCCCTTGCCATGTATTGGAAGCGGGGCAAAGCCAAGGTCGAAATTGCGCTGGCTAAAGGCAAGCAAATGCACGACAAGCGCGCCACCATGAAAGAACGCGATTGGCAGCGTGATAAAGAAAGACTGTTTAAAAATATCTAAAGAGATCGTCACGGAACTTTAAAATCCGTATAATGACAAACGTACAACAAACCTTTGGGGGCGACCTGGCTTCGACGTGGGTTACGAAACCTAAGGTGCATGCCGAGTACTCCAGTTCTTCTCGTAAAAAAGATTGGAAAAATATAGTTGCTAACGATAACAACTACGCACTAGCTGCTTAATAACCAGTGAATGCCGTCCGACCAGATCCGTGCTTGTGCGTCTGGTATCGGGCGTCGACTCTCACAAGATCGTCTTGACGTATGCTTGGTACTGATTGACTAAAACCTAACAAGATCGCTTCATGTTTTCCCTGTTCATCGGGTAGCTTGAAGTTAAATTAATAGATGAAATAAGCATGTAGAGCTGAAGGCAGAGGATTTGCGGACGCGGGTTCGATTCCCGCCGCCTCCACCAAAACAAAAATAAACCACCTTTGGGTGGTTTTTTTGTGCCTGAAGATCGGCGATCAACGATTCAGATTTCAATACCAAAGTCGAGAATTCATTAAATAATGATCGTTAAACTTGTAACAACAACCTAGTGGTATTTAGTAAGTCCACATATCTCATATCTTCACCACTCAATACCCATTTTTGCGAACTCAAACCATGGATTCTCAAAAAAAGTGGTTTATACTCCGTAAAAAGATGAAGTTAAGAATGTTTTTTAAAATTTAATTTAACTAATAATTGAATAAAAAGATTCTTCCTCATTTTGGTTTGTTAATTGATAGTCAATCCAAACTGTATTGTTAAGATGAATACAGTTAAAAATGGCCCGGAATGAACCGGATAGAAGGATTTTGCTTTGGCAGAGATTATCCCCAGTCTAAGTCGAGAAGTTTTATCCAGAATGACATCTGGTGAAAAGCGGCTTGCTACTCGTCTGAGAAATTTCCTGGAAGATGACTATCTATGCTGGTATGACATCCCTATAGGGAAAAGACGACGTTATCCTGATTTTATAATTTTGCACCCCAGCCGAGGCTTATTATTTCTCGAAGTAAAAGACTGGAAAGCTTCAAGCATAAAAAAAATAACCAAAGAAACGGTAGAGTTGTTAACTATTAATGGCTTAAAAACTGTCCCCAATCCTTTTGTGCAAGTCCGCCAGTATGCCTATCAAGGAATTCGTCTATTAGAAGCGGATAAAGAATTAAGGCAGAAAGGCTCAAAGTATGACGGCAATTTAGTCACGCCATATGCCCACGGCGTTGTGTTTACCAATATCACTCGCAATCAAATAGAAGCAGCTATTCCAGCTGAATACAGAGAAAAGCTACTTCCTGATCATTTAATGATTTACAAAGACGAGATGACAGAGTCTGTTGATCCCGAAGAATTCCAAAAAAGACTCTGGGATATGTTTCCCTATCAGTTTCAAACCAAACTCACCTTGCCTCAAATTGATCGAATACGATGGCATTTATTCCCTGAAGTACGCATTTCTCAACCTAGCCAGGAAAATCTATTTGGCACTCTCATCAATCAACCTGATACACCTGAGGATCTGTCGACGCTGAGTGAACAGATTCCAGACATCATCCGCATAATGGATATTCAACAAGAGCAACTAGCTCGGAGCCTGGGAGAAGGACACCGGGTTATCCATGGGGTAGCTGGCTCGGGTAAAACGTTGATACTCGGTTATCGTGCTGAATTACTCGCTAAATTGACCAACAAACCTATTCTTGTACTGTGTTTCAATATTACGCTTGCAGCAAAATTGCGAAGCTTTATGGTAAGCAAAGGTATCTCCGACAAAGTGAATGTTCATCATTTCCATGATTGGTGCAGCCAGCAATTAAAAACCTATCATGTAGATGTCTTAGCTGGCGATGAGCCCTATTGGGAACGACAAGTCATTTCGGTTATCAATGGCGTTAGTAAGGATGATATTCCTCGCGCACAATATAGCGCAGTGATGATTGATGAAGGCCATGATTTTGAGTCAGATTGGCTAAAACTTGTTGTTCAGATGATTGATCCCGAAACCAATTCATTACTCTTACTGTGTGACGATGCCCAGTCCATTTATAAGAAAAAATCAGGCCTGAGCTTTAGTTTGGCTAGTACCGGGATTCAAGCCCAAGGTCGAAGTACAATTTTAAAATTAAATTATAGAAATACCCGGGAAATACTTGCTTTTGCTTATGATTTTGCTAAAGAATATTTCGGAGCAAGCCACGATGATGTTGATATTCCTTTGATCCAGCCAGAAGCTGCTGGCATTCACGGTGAAAGACCCACTGTGCATTTTCTCAAACAATGGCAAGACGAAATCAGCGATACCATAACTTGTATAAAAAAATGGCACCAGCGAGGAGGAGAGTGGCGAGACATGGCTATTTTATTCGCTGCAAATTATCAAGGCAAAGCCATTGCGGATTCGTTACACCAACATGGAATTCCCTATTCCTGGTTAGGCTCAAAAGAAACTAAACATGCATATAACCCGACCAAAGATAGTGTCTCTGTCTTGAGTATTCATAGTAGTAAAGGGCTGGAATTTCCTGCTGTAGTAATCGTTGGCATAAGCCAACTGAAACAAGATGATATTAATGCTGAAGCTCGCCTACTTTATGTGGGCATGACCCGTGCCCAGAAACACCTGCATATGACCGTTTCTCAAAAAAATCTTTTAACAGAGCGAATTCTCAAAATAGCGAGTTAATGCGAAGTGAATACCTCTCCAATATAGATCGGAGAATGGCAATGACAGAATCGACAATCGCTACGCATATGGAAATTTTACAGGTTAGCTAATAAGCTAAATTTACTTGGGGTTCCGAGAAGAACTGTACGAAACGGTAACAATGACATATAAATGAGTTCATCCCTGAATTTTTATATATCGGCAGCTAACAGGTTATATCGAAAAAATTAATCGTGAATCATTCACGATTAATGAATCCAATATAATACAGTCGTAAAAGAGCTGATATTTCAATATCTTATTTGGAGTGGATTTGGTTCGTTATATTTATGATCCATTCACGTTAATAATTATTATGAGGTCGCAGACCTCATAAACATACTGTTAAGCAGCTGTAATAAGTGAAGGAGTCAATTTTGGCAAACCCACCGAGATCACATTATTCTCCAAAATTTGCCAACAAAGCGTGGGCCGAAAATGGCGGCTATATATCTTATTTCAGTTGCTCATATAGTGGTGAAGTTAAGAAATCCCCTAAAGGCTGGAAGCAATGGGGTATAAAGCGCGGCTTATACTCTTGGGCAGTAGAAAATGCATTGGATCAAAATTTGGAGACGTTAGCTGGTCCGATCTATCAGAAAATAATTAGTTACAATGAGCTATCCGAAGATGAGCGTCTTACCTGGTCTCAGTTCATGCTGTCGCAATTGGTTCGCACGCCGACCTATATGAAATATGAAAATAAAGCTCGTGAACTTTTTGGTATAGCTGAAGAGCCAAAGCATTGTCGTGTGGGCTGCAAGGATTGTTTGGATCTAAATTTTGTGGCTAATAGAGATTGGTGCCTACTTTTGGCTCATGAGGATGACTTTTTTGAAAGAAGTGATAATCCTATATTGCAAACGGGCTTCATTGAATTGCCGGATACCTGCTTATTCTATCCACTTACTCCTAAAATCTGTTTCGTCGCATGCTCAATGTCAAGTGGTTGGAACGCATTCACAAATAAGCCTAATGAAACGTGTGGCTATCAGCTAGCTAAGGGCGGTGCTCACTTATTTAATTTTCACTTGGCAAAATCGGCAGGAGAAACTCTAATTATCTCTCCGAAAGATGACGGAGTCATTGCCGAGAAAATGTATGGTGATATTTTGGGTCTTTACCCACAGCCACCATTCTCTCTTCATGTGCTAGATGATAATGACCCTGAAAACGCTTTTGAAAGTATTCGAAAAATTATGAGCAACACAGATGGCTTCGAATATCCAAATTGGCAATTAGATGAAATTGAGCCTTTCTATCAGAGGAGCCACAGTGCGGGCGCTGCTTAACAAGTTGCTGCACTCGGAAAAATTACTCGCTACGCTCCCAATTTTCCGGTGAGCAAAGCGTTAGGTGTCTAATATGGATGATATTGAACTCCGAAAGGAAATGTTTGCTTGGTATGGCGCAGCAATGTATGCAGCCCAACTGTTTGAAGTTGAGTTGGTCACTTTGCTGCTTGGCTTAAAGAGACTTAGAGATCCAGATACAGACCTAGATGAGTATGATGACCTTGATGCATTGCTTAGTCGTAAAACTCTCGGTGCGCTCTTGAAAGAACTAGAAAAGCATTGTGTGCTAGAACTAGAATTCAAAGATATGCTCATCGGCTATAGAGATCAAAGGAATTTCCTTGCACATGAGTTTTTCTATGCCCGAGCAAACGACATGAGAAGCAGAGAAGGGTTCGAAAGACTTACTGAGGAGTTGCAAGAGGTGGAACATCAGCTTCGCACTGCTGACCAGATCACAATGAAAATGTCTGAGAATGTTCGCAAATCCAGCGGTATTAATGAAGAGAGTTTTCAAGCTTATGTGCAATCACAACTTAAATAAAACTATCTTCGTATCAATCGCACCTAACAAACGCAGTCACAAGGACAAAATTTTTGCTGCGTTCCAATTTTTCCTGTGCTGCGGGTGTTTGGCCGATAATCTCTTCTTTAAATTTCTCGTGCCGTATAAATACCGATAAATAAAAATTGGCAAAATATATGATGTTGTCTTTACAGCAGGCCGCTATGAAAATAGCGTCAGATGCACTAAAAAAACACCAACGTCATATCGTGTAGAAAGAGTTGACGGCACAACGAGACTGATAGGACAGGACTCCATTAGGGAGTTGTAAGGATTTTAAGTCAGAACGACTAGTCTGTACGTTTAATACCTGTCGGTTTCGCCTTACCAAGTCCAAGAAACCGAGTTGATCTGTTCCCTGATTTTTCTAGTAAGCTGCATTAATATTGTAAATACCCAATATGGGGATTATAGTACCCATATTGGGTATTTTATTAATGGTGTTTTATGTCAGTAACATCCATCGCTGAAGCATTGTTTACAAAAACACAGCAACGTGTTCTGGGTTTGTTATATGGCAAACCTGATAAAAGGTTTTATACGAACGAGATTGTTCGCATGGCTGCAATGGGGCGGGGCACCGTTACACGAGAACTGGAAAAACTTACTAGCTCTGGAATATTGATTAGTACGAAAGAAGGTAATCAACAGTACTATCAAGCAAACTCAGATAATCCGATATTTGATGAACTGGTGGCGATTGCAACAAAGACATTCGGTGTCGCTGATGTAGTTCGTCAGGCTTTAAAGCCAGTTAATGATAAGATTTTATGTGCCTTTATCTATGGCTCCGTCGCGAAGGGCGAGGCAAAGGCTAAAAGTGATATTGATCTGCTGGTTATTTCTGATAAGTTGGCTTATGCGGACTTGATGGAATGTCTTGTTGACGCTGAAAAGACTTTATCGCGACCTATCAATCCTTCTGTTTATGAATTAGAACAGTTCAAACAGAAATGGCAGGAAGATAATGCATTTATTTCAAAGGTAATGGACCAACCGAAGATTTGGCTGAAGGGATCAGAAAATGACATTAGCGCATCTGGATAACCTAGTAAAAACTAACAATTTAAAAATAGAACCTGCAGATCAAAAAGAATTTGATGGCATGGTGATTTCTGCCAAACGCCGTTTGCAGGATGCCAATGTGGAAAGCTTATCCGACGATAGCCGTTTTTCATTAGCTTATGGTGCCGCACATGCTTTGTCTTTGGCGTCGATGCGTTGGCATGGATACCGCTCAGACAATCGTTATCTGGTGTTTCAGTGTTTGGAACACACAGTAGGCATGACAACTAGCAAGTGGCGAGTGTTAGATAAATGTCATAAGCAACGCAATTTGGCTGAATATGAAGGTCACCTGGAAATTACGCCACAGCTACTGGATGAATTGATTGCTATAACGAAAGAGTTATTAACGTTGGTTGAAGAGTTGGGGCCAATTGCAAAATAACGATCAGTTGTTGCTGAAAGTGCAACAACTGATCAGAAAAATTATTTCTATAATAGAGGCTCAATCAATAAAACCAATTCTTTTCTTAAGATAGCTTCCAATTCGGCCGAACATAATGACAGGTATAGCCAGTTGGATAGTGTTGCAGATAATCCTGATGTTCGGGTTCGGCTTCCCAGAAATCACCGACGGGTTCCACTTCAGTAACAACTTTGCCAGGCCATAACCCTGATTGATTTATATCTTCAATAGTCTGTTTGGCAATTTCGGCTTGTTCATCGTTGGTGAAATAAATCGCAGAGCGATAACTCATGCCTCGATCGTTACCTTGTTGATTTGGTGTGGTCGGGTCGTGGATTTGAAAGAAGGATTCGAGTAACTGTCGGAAACTAATCTGTTCGGGATCAAAGATAATTTCAATTGCTTCAGCATGTGTGCCATGGTTTGGATAAGTGGCATTTGGAATATCGCCGCCGGTATAGCCGACTCGCGATGAGATAACGCCAGGCAATTTACGAATCAAATCCTGCATACCCCAGAAGCAGCCACCGGCCAGTACGGCACGTTCGGTATTTGTCTCGCTCATTTTGTTTCACCTAAGGTTTCTGAAAACAGATTTTTAAACTCGTCGTAACCTTCTGCTTCAAGCTCTTCAACAGGAATAAACCGCAGGGATGCTGAGTTGATGCAATAACGCATGCCACCGGCTTCTTCAGGACCATCGGGGAAAACATGACCTAAATGACTATCACCATGCACTGAGCGCACTTCAACACGCCGCATGCCCAGGCTGTCATCAAAATTTTCGTTCACATTTTCACTTTGCACTGGACGGGTAAAACTTGGCCAGCCGGTTCCGCTATCAAACTTATCAACCGAAGCAAATAAGGGCTCACCCGAAACCACATCGACGTAAAGCCCAGCTTCGTGATTGTCCCAATAAGCATTATCAAATGGCGGTTCAGTACCACATTGCTGGGTTACGTAATGTTGTTCAGGTGTGAGTTGTTCAACGATATTGGGCGATTTTTTATAATCTTTCATTGGACTTAGCCTCTATGCTTATTAGCTTGGACGTTTTATAAACACTATAGGCAAATTACAGCGCTGTTTGTTCACAATCGTGTTTGGATTAATTAATTGAGCAACCAGGCAGTTCAATAAGCTTTTGCTGGATGATGGCGTATTACGACTTGCCCGATTATTGTTAGCTACACAGGATATTGCATTATTGGCGCCAATGATTAAACGCGAAATCCATTACCGGCTACTTAACGGTCAATATGGCAACGTCATTGCTCAAATGGCCCAAACCGGTAGCCATATGCAACGCATTTCAAATGCTATTGAGGTGTTAAAAACGAATTACCACAAACCGATTAAAATTGAAGACCTGGCGACTCAGGTAGGCATGAGTATTTCGTCTTTTCATAGCCATTTCAAAGCGGTTACCGCGATGAGTCCATTGCAATATCAAAAACGACTCAGACTACTTGAAGCGCGAAAAATCATGTTGGCCGAGACGCTGGATGCTGCCAGCACGGCCTATCAGGTTGGCTATGAAAGCCCGTCACAATTCAGTCGTGAATATGTCCGTATGTTTGGGCATCCACCTAAACGGGATATGATGCTTCTGCTACGCGAGCGGACCATTGCCTGATTAAATTAATCATTAACAATCAGCTTCCACTACCTCAATACGGCCAACATCTTCGTTATTTTTATCGGAATAGACATAAACAAGTTTCGCACCCGCCTTTAGAATAGGCTGCATATCAGCATTACTGCAGAGGCTGGCGAGCAATTTGGGTTTGATATCCTTAAGTACCGCCGCCGGATTCACATTGTCTATAGTGACATTGGTTAATGAATAATAATAAGTCATCAAATCACCGGGACCGGCTAAAGCCTTATTAAGCTGGGTTTCGTCATCAATTTTGATGGGCGCTCTGGAATTAATTAATTTTTCAGCCTCCATAAAACCTTCCTCGATCGATGCTTCGGTAGGCAGTTCCTGACCATTGTCAGAGGTTAGGTAAGGTGAAGGCGTATTTATTAAACGCGAAGCTATCATGATAATAGCAACGAACAGAATTATGCCGATGACGAAAAGTAACTTTTTATTCATGATGCTGCCCGGTGTCTTTTTGAGGTTTAAGGATAAATAGAATCCTTGCAAGCATACCGATGCATCACTCAAATACAAAATTATCTATAGGGCAACATTCTCATCGTTAGCGACCGATTACACCACCATCATCTTTGGTAATAAGTACTGTAGTGGAACGCGGACGGGTTCTGCCATCGCTGGCAGGATAGCTTAGACCAGGGTGCTGAATGTTCACCCACATCGCTGTATAGTCCGGGCTCCAGGTAATCCCGGTAATTTCACACCCCCTGGGGCCAACCATAAAGCGTTTAATTTCCCGAGTTTGTGGATTGGCACATAACATTTGATTACAGCCCATGTTTTCCATCACCGGATCTTCATCATCGTAATCCGTCAGAATCCACAAGCGACCATCCTTATCAAATCCCAAGCCATCGGGCGAAGAGAAGATATCACCCTCGATATTTCCAACTAAATGCTCAGCAACCGGCTTGCCATCAGCATTCTGTGTCCCGGCTTTTTCACCTGCCACCACAAATAATTCCCATTGAAAGCTGATAGCCGCTGGATCGGCCTGATCTTCCTGTATTTTGATTATCTGACCATGTCGATTATCAGGACGGGGGTTGGCGGCATTAAGAGCGAATTCCGTGCCCCGCAGGTAATTATTGGTTAACGTGACATAGACGTCGAGGTTATGCGGGTTCACGGTTGCCCATTCAGGTCGATCCATGGGCGTTGCACCTAATTGATCCGCTGCCGCACGCGCATTTACCAATACTTCAGCCTGGCTGGGAAAACCATTTTCTGCGGTTAAACCTGAATGACCATGCACTAATGGCAACCAGCGACCTGAACCATCATTATTAAAACGGGCAACATATAACGTGCCATGATCGAGCATATCGCGATGTTTATGAGGTTGGGTCTTATCGAAACGTTGTTGCGGCACAAACTTATAGACATATTCACCACGGGTATCATCACCCGAGTAAAAAGCCATTTGGCCATTTTCAGCTAAGGCTGGCGTGACACCCTCACGACAGAATCGACCAAAAGCAGTGCGTTTGATTGGTTTACTGTCAGGATCAAAAGGATCGATCTCAACCACCCAGCCAAAGCGATTGGGTTCGTTGACATAGCCTTGATGGGGAAGCTCGGCATTAGGTGTTGCATCAAACCGTTTATCTACGCTAGACCAGCCATAGCTTTTGGTTGTTTTTCCCGTGGAAATGCCATAACGATGATGTGAAACACGAGACTGGTAATCCGTTGCATCCTGATTCACAAAATAGTTATGCCAATTTTCTTCACACGCCAGGTATGTGCCCCATGGGGTAAAACCATTCGAACAATTGTTCAGGGTGCCGATGATTTCCATCGCAGCAGGATCATCGACGGTTTTTAACAAGTCATGACCGGCCAATGGACCACTGACATGCATGATGGTCAGTGCCGAAATACGCCGGTTATAAACAGAAGGGTAGACGCATTGCCATTGACCTTGTTTATCTATTTTCACTTCAATCACACTGACACCATGGGCAGCCTGTTCTTTTTTAACATCATCTAAACGACGTTTACCATCGATAAACGTAATTCCATCCTTATGCAGAGTCGGATTTGTGTATTCATGATTAATGACCAGTAAACCACGATTATTGTCGTCCGGAAAAGCAAAAAAATGCATACCATCATGGTTCTGACCGGCTTGTTTTAACTGCTCTTGCCAGCTATTTAAAGCATCTGCATTCCAATCGGTTGCCCCTGTGACAACAGGATCACCCCAGGAAAAAAACGGTTTTGCCTGATAGCCGTCAGCCACAACGACGTGATCAAATCCCGGATCCGTTTGAGGCTGGATGCTGTTAAAGCCAATAAAGGGGATATTCAGATTGTTTTTGCCAGCTGCAAACACCAGATTTGACGACAAATTTAATCCAAAAAAGCCCATTGCCGCCGCATTTAAACTGCCTTTCAGGATTTGCCGTCGTGATAACACAACATCATTCAAACTGGGATGATCGCTGTGATTAACGGCGATATCATCATGCGCTGACATGTGTTGATGAAAGTCGGAAGAGGAAGGCTTATTCATAGGAGGTTTATTTTTCATTAGTGGATACGATATTCAAAAGTATTATGTACATTGTTCACTGCTACCGCATGACCATTCACCATTCTGGGCGAATAACGAAAGGTTTTGGCGGCCTCTAAAGACGGTTTTTTAAATAATGGATGACAGTTCGCTAAGACTTCAGGAGACTCCACATCACCCTTGGTATTGACGGTATAACGCACCGTGCAATCACCTTCCAAGCCTTTACGTAAAGCCCCCCGTGGATATTCTGGAGCCTGTTTTTCTATCGGTTTATAGCGTTCGACTGAAAATGTCTCGCTAGCATCATCATTTAAGGAATCATACTGCTTAACTGGTGTCTTTGCAGCGGTATTGATAGGTTTTGATTGCTGCGCCAAGGCTGGTTTAGGCAGAGTTTCAGCTGGCTGAGAGACCCGTTTTTCAAGTTGTTTGACGACTTTTTCGACGACCTTTTTTTCAGGTTTTTCCAGTTTTGGTTTAACTTCCTTTTTTGGTGTTGGTTTTTTCTCTTCAACACGTTTGAAAGTCAATTCATTTTCAACCACGGGTTTTGGTTCCGGTTTTTTTGGGGCCACCGGTGTCGGTTCAAACACAGGCTGAACCGGTTCCGGGATAGCCATCGGAACCGGCTCAACCGGTTTGGTTTCGGGAACAGGCTTGGACAGCCTCAACATTTGAATTTTGATCGTACTCAGTTTGGGCTCATCCTGCTGAGCTGGACTCCATGAGTTCAATAACAATCCGGCCATGGCCAGATGAAATAAACCGACCAATAATAATGTCGATGTTTTTACTCCATCATTCTCTGCTGGTGGCGTTAAAAAACGATCATCATAGAATCCTGCATCAGTCATCAGGCGACTCCGTAATCAGCCCGACATCTTCTATACCGACTTGTTGTAAGGCCGCGATGGCTCTGACTACGGACGCATAATCAGTCGCTTTGTCACCACGGATAAAGAACAGTAAATCAGGGTGCTGCTGTCTGATTTGTTCAATTTTCATCACCATTTCGTCCAAGGTGACTGCTTGATCAGAACGAGACTGAATATCAACCTCAGTGCCAACATTCCAGTAATAACTGCCATCAGCCACTACCGATAAGCTCAAAATGGTTTTTTGACTATCCGTGGGTAACGCTTCAGCAGCAACTTTGGGTAGTTCCAGTTTGACGCCTTGCACCAGCAGGGGTGCTGTGACCATAAAAATGACCAATAGCACCAGCATCACATCAATATAAGGCACCACATTCATTTCAGCCTTCAGGGCATGTTTGGTAACGGGTTTTCTTAACATGATGAATTCACGCGACTTTAGCTAATGGTGTGCGATGCATCACTCGCTGCAGGCGGGTGATAAATTCATTACCAAAATGGTAATAGCGCGTACTCAACGCACCGGCACGTTTACTCAGCTGATTGTAAGCAACCACCGCGGGTATCGCGGCAAACAGACCAATCGCTGTGGCGATCAGCGCTTCAGCAATGCCCGGAGCGACGGTATTTAACGTGGCTTGTTCCACTTGAGATAAGCCAATAAATGAATTCATGATGCCCCACACCGTACCGAACAGACCGATATATGGGCTGACTGAACCGATAGTGGCTAAATAGGAAAGGCCTTTTTCCAATTCAACTTCCTGTTCGCCAATATTGACTAACATGGCGCGTTCAACATTTTCGACAATTTCATCTTGTGGCACAGCATTCAGTTGTTGATATTTTTCATACTCCAGCCAACCGGCCTGAAAAATAGCCGGTATCGCCTGGTAAACCGCTATGCTAGGCAGAACAGCATCCATCTTGTTCATATCAGCAGTTTGTCTGAACTGTTGTTGAAATTGTCTGTTTTGTTTTTCCAGACGGCCCAATACTTTGGACCGCCAGATAATCAAATACCAACTTACCATCGAGGCTAAAACCAGGATAATCATCACTATTTTGACCAGCAGACTGGCATCGCTGACCAGCCCCCACATCGTCATTTCATGCATAGTTGTGTCCATGACTGACTCCTTATTTCGTTTTGGCAGACAGGCCCAGCTGGTCAGCAATATCTGACCAAGGCACATATTTGAAATTCTGATTTTCTACCGGCATACGGTTACGTCCGTCCTGAACTACCAGCATGCCTTGTTCCCATGGTTCACCAAGATTGACGCTGGTGACATCCAGACCATCGGTTTCCGATACACCATCAATACCTAACTCAGTATTAAAGCCAACTCGGAATACACCACGGTAAGCAAATGGGGGCAGGGCATTGAGGATGACATAACTATCATTACCCTGACTGGAGACGACTAGATAAGCTTCTTTTTCGGATTGATATAACGATATACCCTCAATATCGGCTTTCAGGTGCTTACCGACGGGCATTACTTCCGTCAGATCAGTTGGCTTATCAGCACCGGCAGCTAAAGCCCAGACCGCTTTATTTTCTTCACCAACAAACAAACGATGCTTTTTATCGTCCGCGACACAGCCTTCGGGTTGTGAGCTCACGCTGAATTCACGCACCTTTTCAGCATCAATCTTGCCGTGATTATCTTGCATTAAATACTGGAAAAAACGCCCGTCTTTATCATTAACAATGGTGTAGATATCGCCGGCCTGATTTTTATACATACACAAGCCATAGATATCCTGACTGGCTGTTGCCACTTCACCTAACTCACTGACGAAACCAGAAGCGGGGTCAATCGCAAACACATGCAATGCGTTATGGTCACGATTACTGGCCACCGCCAAATCAATCTCTTCACCGTTAAACATAAAGCCGGAGCGCACATCGACATTATTTACTCGGCCGACTGGCAGGTTTTGTCGGATTTTTCCTTTCAGGTCATAAACCAGCAAACCACCTTGTTTATCTGCACCTAAAACCAGGCTCTGCTGAGGATTCTTTTGGTTGACCCAGATAGCCGGATCATCTGCGGCATCACCCAAACTAGGCACAGGATCGGTTGCTTGCTGTGGTTTTATCATCGGGATCACAGCATCTTGTGCTGTGTCTTGATGGGCCCATGGCAGAGTGAATGTGCTTAAACCATCATCATGTTGAACCATAATGGTTAAATTTTTATCGTTTAGCCGAGCACTGATGTTTTCGGGATCAGAAAGATCCGCTAACGGAAACTCAGCTTGATGCTGCCATTTTCCATCGGTATCAAGAAAGGTATGCAATTGTTTAGCCTCAGAATCGAGTACGAATAAGCCACCCGGTACGATGGCCATTCCCATTGCACTCTCTGTAAGTTTCCCAAAGGGCTGAGTGAGTGCGACTGGTTCACGGATCAGATCTGCCTCTGGATCTGCTTGATAGGCCCAGATCCCCACGTTTTCTTCATTGATATACATCAGGGATTGTTTGTCATCGACCTGACAATATTCACTGTTAGGTGGCGTACTCAAGCTACGAATTAATTTAGGCTGTGCAAGGGGAGAGGTGGCATCAGCCACTAACCATTGCTCTCCATGACCTTCTTCACCTACCAGAAACAAAAAGCCATTGTGTGCTTGATCCTGATACAGACATGCACCATCAATTTTAAATGCCGGTTGGGGTAAGTAAACGGGGTTAGACCACTGTTGTGTGTTTTTATCAAGCAACACAACCATGGCTTGTTGACGATCCGCATCGACGCTGGCCAGCAAAAGTCCGTTATCAACCCGGCGTTGATCGATACTGCCAAAGTTACCTTTTAACAGGCTAAGCTGCTTTCCTTTTATGTCTTCAATGGCAATGCCTTTATTTTCATAAGACACCAGACGATCCGCCGCAGGCAATATCAATGGTTGAGTTAACAATTGGGCGGCTTCAATCTGGTGACTGTCACTGTTTGAAACAAGCTTTAACGAAGCATCAGCCATCGCCGTAAAGGATGTTGCCATCATTAAACATGACGCCAGTAAGGTCAGCTTTAGGTTGAATTGGTTTTTTTTCATTTGGTTCACTTTAAAATTTGATAATCAAGAAGGTTTAGAAATTGGTTAAGGTAAAACCCAGCTTGATGGTCGGACCATATTCTTCATATTGAGCGTTGTATGAACTGCTGCGGTTGTAGACATAGAAGCTTTCGTCGGTGATATTTTTCACTTCAAGACTGATTTGAGCATTTTTGCTCAGAAAGTAACTGGCACCGAAATCAATAAATGTCTGTGAGTCAACATATTGATCCAGATCTTTTTTATCGATGGCGGCGACTTCGGATAAATAAGACGATTTATAATTGGCTGATAAACGCATGCTGAGTTTGTCGTTTTCCCAACCCACCATCAGGTTACCAACTTGTTTGGATTGTCCGGGAAGATCGATATCACGCGTTTGACCCAGCCCTTCGATTTCAGCATCGGATTGACTGAAAGTCGCATTAGCGCCGACCAATAATCCATTCCACGGTGCGGGCAACCAACTCAGTTTTTGAGAATAGGCTAGTTCGATACCGTAAACTTCAGCGGAATCACCATTGGCAAACGTTATCGCTTCATCAAAAGCATCAAATAAACCACCGGATTTTGATACATCAGTTTCATATACAAAGTCTGAGATATCTTTATAGAAAACATAGGCCGAAACTGCACCCGCCCGACCCATATAATGTTCAATACCCAAATCCAGGTTTTTCGAGGTCATTGGATCCAGCTCTGGATTACCAAAACTGGCTTTATCACCACTTTCGATAGCAAACCCTGGTGCCAGTGCTTCAAACGTTGGTCGAACTACGCTATTGGTCCAGGCCGCACGAATTTGTGTTTGATCGTCTATGTAATAACGACCATGCAAGCCCGGTAGCCAATGGTGATAGCTGTTTTTACTCGAAATGGTTTGGTAATCACCATCTCTTAATCCAGTACCTTTAGCCTTAAAGCGAGTGCCTTCATAACGCAGGCCAGCGATGATAGTCCAGTCATCCAGATCTAGGGTATTCATCACATAAGCCGCGTTAATGTCTTCATTCATCACATAATCATTAATACGTGATTCTTCTTCGTTGACGTTATCGGCTTTATTCAATTTGTTAAGTAAAGCCTCAACAGCTGAGCTGCTGATGCCGTTCCCGAACTGGTTCAAACTATAATCCACATTGCCAGCGCTGTATGCCGCCAGACTGGTATCGTTAGTACCGAAATCTTCAAATTCCCATGCTTCCAGGTCATTATCTTTTTCACGACGTGATAATTTGCCACCAAATTTGACTTGCGAAGCATAGCCCTGCAAATCAAAGTCTCTGGCAAGATCAAACTTGATGTTTTTTTCGGTATCGGTGGTTTTCTGTTGTTCCCATTCCACGCTGTCTAACTCGAAACTGGCAGGATCATAATAATCAGCACCAGCGTTCAGTGTGGGTTTAGAAGTACTGCTATAGCCAACCCCATCAAAATCACCGACAAACTTGGCACCCGCAATATGGCCGGGTGAATCTTCACTGGCTCGGCTGTAGCCAATTTGTCCATTTAGGGTCCACAAATCGATGGTTTTTTCACCACCAAAAACATAGGATTGGATCTCTTGGGTTTCTTTGCGATCTTTTACTTCACGAAAACCTTCAGCACCGTCGCCGGATTCATTGGGGAGCAGGGGATCATCAAACTCCATACCCGCCGCATTACGCGTTTCAGTATCGGTAAACTGGCTGAATAGAGTTCGCAGATAATAGTTAGTATGGATATCCGCTTTGTAGTCAAAGTTAACCCCCAGTCCCAGCCGTTCACGGGTGATTTCATAATCACGCTGTTCCAGTTCTTCTAAACGCGGGCTCCCATCAAAATCCCAGGCCCCACCGGTTTCAACGTTATCCGAACCGAAATCACGCTTTTGCCAGCTCAGAGCAGCAGCAACGCCAAAGTTATCAACCCCTTCGCCGATACTAAAGATATTACTGAAGGCACCAGATCCTTTGGGACTGGTTTGATCAGTATTGTCGTCATAGCTGCCTTCAGCAGACAGGGTGTAGAACAATCCATCATGATCAAACGCCGATAAGCTTCTGACATTGACCGTGCCGCCGAGGGAGTTGGCATCCATATCGGGTGTCAGTGTTTTCACAACAGAGAGTGACTGAATCAGTTCGCTGGGTAACACATCCAGTGCAACGGCACGTGTGCCATCCTCTGGTGAAGGGATATTAGTGCCGTTGATCGTGACAGCATTTAACTCCGGTGCCAGTCCACGCACCGTGACAAAACGTCCTTCACCCTGATCATTTTCAACTGAAACGCCAGGCAAACGTTGCAAAGCTTCGGCCGCATTATCATCAGGTAATTGACCAATACCATCGGCGTGAACCACGCTTTCAATGCTGTCCGAATTACGTTGTTCATTCAGTGCTTTATCAATCTGTACGGCTTGACCGAAAACCTGCACCTTTTCCATATTTATTTCATCGGCTGCATGAACGCCATTACTGAAAACGCTCGCTATGCTCAAAGCAATCAGACTGAGTTTATGACTCGGCCGCTGTGTTGTATCAACTGTCACTCTCATAAAAATACCCTTGTCGTCATAGTGGTGGATGGCGGCAAGTCTATGGACGGTAAATGACAGATCGATGACAGATGAAAATAAAAATACTTAAAATCAATAACTTATAGAGGTTGTTGGGCCTGTTTAGAGCTTATATGACTGAGAAATATAGCGTATTTAAAAATTAAGCAAGCAAGTTTAAAGAAGTAAATATTCCATTAATTCAAACAGTTAAATAACATTCAGCCAAAAGCGTCAGTATTAATTTGGGAAAATAATTCAACTTTTTGTGAGCTGATTTGACTGGTTAAGATGTAATGAAGTTGTCATTTTTATAGCGTAGTTTCGCCGAAAACAACCTTACAACACCTTTTAAAAAGTCGGCTAAATCAATGAAAAAAAGAGCTTTTTTACAGACTTACTATTCTTATGGCCTCGCTATAGCGATTGGCATTGGTTTACTAATTATCAGTGTGTGGGGAGACCTGAAACCTACCGTTGAAATTAGCTGGCTGGATGTCTTTTCAGAAGGGGGAATGGTCATTCTTGCCTTATTCTGGTTGGCGTTGTTATTACGCAGTCGACCGGCAGGCAGAGTGACCCAATTACTGGCACTCGGTTTATGTGCCATTGTGTTTTCATGGTCAATGGATGTGGCGGATGAATTTATCCGAATGCCATCGACACTTATCTGGCATAACTGGTTAGAAAGCTTACCTATCCCTATCGCATTAGTGCTGCTGAGTATTGGTATCTATCACTGGCATCAGGAAGAAATCGCCATCAGTGCACAAATGGTAAAACGTGAACGTTATTTTCGTGAGCACCGTTTATTCGACAAATTGATTCCAGTGGGTGGTGCGGCATATTTAAAGAAACAATTAAAACTCTCATTGGCTGAAAGTAAAAAACTCCAGCAACCGCTTGCCCTAATTGCCGTTGATCTGGATAACTTTAATATGATCAACCGACGCTATGGCGCAGAAGAAAGTGATCACATTTTGCAGCTGATTTGTCAGTTATTGCTGCTAAACCTGCGAGATGAAGACCTGATTTGCCGTTTAGCGGGTGATCGCTTTGTGGTGTTGTTACACAATACCTCTGAAAACGAAGCGCAGCAGATGAGCATGGATTTACAAAATGCTGTCGCCAGCTTTGCCTACCGAACCAGAGAACATCATCAACGGGTATTTCTTTCAGCCACTGTGGTCACCACCATGGCAAGAACTGATGATTCTGACTCGCTGATTAAACGTCTGAATCTTGAGATCAGCAAAACCAGACAACAACCGTCAAACGCCATTTAAGCAAATGACACCGCTGATCAAAACGCTTGGTTATGAAATAGACACGGCGTGCATTGCGACACATCATCAACCGGCTGTGCTGGTGGAGTTTGCCTTGTCACGTGAGGTGGATAGTCGGCAACTGTTGAGAAGCACCCGTATCCAACTCGAAGATTTCAGACTGGCTGAAAAACGCATCAGTCCAGATCAATACCTCACCTTAATCAGTAATTGCCGCAAACTCGTCAACGCGGATGACACCAGTTTTTTATATGGGCAACGCTTATGGCCGGGCTGTTTCGGTGCCGCGAGTCAGGCATTACAGCTGGTCAGTAATCTGCGTCAGGCGATAGAAATCATCTGTGAATTTCACGCCATTTTATCGCCGGTGTTTACCCCACGCTTTTATGCAAATGAACAAGAGCTATTTATATTCTGGCAAGACGCAACCGGCAGCGATGAACAACAGCAGTTTCTGCTTGAAACACACATGACCGCGTTCATCTCAATGGTGTCCTGGTTATCGAAAGAGAAAATGCCCTGGCATTTTGAATTCACCTATCCAGAACCCACCTATATCGAACAATACTGGGTAAATCTGGGGCAGGATCTGGCATTTAATCAACAAATGAATTGTATGCGGTTACCTATTGAGTTTCTCGATAAACCCTGGCCAAACGCCTCACAGCTCAGTATTCACGGCGCACTTAAAGAAACCCAGAAACAGCTGCTATCGCTGCACAGCTCGCAAAGCTTTATTGATCAGCTTTATGACTATATTCAAACGCATATCCGACAACCGCTTAATTTGGAAAAAGTCTCAGCCGCATTTGGCATCAGCCCCGCCTCAATGAAACGAAAATTGAAAAAGCACCACACCACCTTCCAGCAGCAAATCGACCTGGCACGAAAAAATACCGCCCTTTATCTGTTTCAGGTCAAACACTTCAATAACCAGCAAATCGCCGAATACCTTAGGTTCAATGATATGAACAATTACCGCCGAGCCTTTAAACGCTGGACGGGGCTGTCGCCGTATACCTTGTTCTGAGTTGTCACGCGGTTGGATCAGCTCACACCCCAATAAATTCATCCAGTAAATGACATTTGATTGTCACCTTAAATCTCGCGTATTTGTTATCCTTGCCAACTGCACAAAAAAAGAGCGTAAGGATGCCAATACCCGATTTTCAAACCGTGATGTTGCCGGTGATCTTGTGCCTGAAAAATGGCGCTGTGATTCATGCCAAAGAAATTCGTTCGCAGATTGCTGTGGATTTCAATATGACCGACGAAGAAAGGCAGGAATTACTGCCTTCGGGTAAGCAGACCGTGATCAACAACCGTATCGGTTGGGCCATCACTTATATGAAAAAAGCAGGGCTGATTAAATCGGCAGGAAAAGCCCAATATCAAATTACCGAACTGGGCAAAAATATTCTGGCGAGTCAGCCACAACGCATTGATGTGAAGTTTCTCAACCAATTTGAGAGTTTCAAAACCTTTCATCAATCTAAGCCAACCGATAAACCAGAAGATAACGAACTAGCCAAACCATTGTTTGATGCCGAAACACCGGACGATGTTCTCAATCAGGCTTATCAGGTGCTCAATAAAAACCTGGCTGAAGAGCTGATAGAAAACATCAAATCTCTGACCCCAGCTGCTTTTGAACAATTGGTTATCGAGTTAATGGTGGCTATGGGCTATGGCGGTGCTCGCAACGACGCCACATTGCAAACGCCCCTCAGTAATGACAACGGTATTGATGGCATTATCAATGAAGATAAACTCGGCCTCGACACCATCTACCTGCAAGCCAAAAAATGGGAAGACACTGTTCATCGTCCCGAAATCGACAAGTTTATTGGTGCATTAACCCGCCAGGGTGCTCGCAAAGGTGTATTTATCACTACCTCCGAATTCTCTCAAGGTGCCAAAGATGCTGCTCGCGGATTGAATATTTCAGTGGTGCTGATTGATGGTAAAACCCTCGCCAAGCTGATGATCGAATATGACCTTGGCGTTAGTATTCAGGAAACCTATCACGTGAAAACCATGGATTCGGATTATTTCGACCGTTTTTGAAAATGAAAAAATCTCTAAACATTTTTCAACTCAATTATCTCAGCAAGGATTGCTAATCATGAATGATCAACAAATACAGCTATACACTTCCCCAGATGGGAAAACACAACTTGAAGTGACCCAGGATGCAGAGACACTATGGTTAACGCAATCACAAATGGCCGAACTATTCGGTACAAAGCGACCTGCTATCACCAAGCATCTTGGCAATATTTTCAAAACTGGTGAATTGGATGAGAAAGTGGTGTGTTCCATTTTGGAACATACCACTGCACATGGCGCAATAGCAGGTAAAACACAAACAAATAAAATCAAGCATTACAACCTTGATGCCATTATCTCCGTGGGATATCGCGTTAATTCTAATCGTGCTACCCAATTTCGCATATGGGCTACGCAAACACTTAAACAATATCTTGTTGAAGGCTACACCCTCAATCAAAAACGCTTAAAAGAGCGTGGTATTGAGTTTGAGCAAGCACTTAACCTGCTTTCTCAAACATTAACCAATCAACAACTCATTAATGATGATGGGCAAGCAGTTATCAGCGTAATTAATGACTACGCACGAAGCTGGAGTTTGCTGCAAGGCTATGATGAGCAAAGTCTCAAAGCACAAAGTAATAAACAAGTCGATATGCAGGCATTGGTTTTGGATGACACACTCAAAGCCATAGAGCAGCTCAAGAAAGAACTCATCAGTAAAGGTGAAGCGACGGCGTTATTCGGACAGTTAAGAGGTGATGGTTTAGCCTCGGCGGTTGCAACCATTGAACAAGGTTTTGGTGATGAGCTGTTTTACCCTAATATTGCCAGCCGAGCAGCTAACTTACTGTATTTTGTTATCAAAAATCATCCATTAGCCGATGGCAATAAACGCACTGGATCATTTTTATTTCTCTGGTACTTGAGGATAAACCAACACTTACTTGCTAAACCAGTTGAGCAATTGATAAATGACAACACATTAGTTGCCTTAGCATTATTGGTCGCTGAGAGTAAGCCAGAACAAAAAGAACTGATGATTAGACTGGTCGAGCATTTTACTTTGCTCGCGAAATAACGGAACCCAAATGACTGAAGATCAAAAAAAGAAACTCGAACAAAAACTCTGGAATATCGCCAACGAACTACGTGGCAAGATGAATGCTGATGAATTCCGTGATTATTGCTTAGGGTTCATCTTCTATAAATACCTGTCTGAAAAACTACATACTTTTGCCAACGGCATTATGGCTGAGGATGGCATCGACTTTATGGCGATTGATGAAAACAGCCCACAAGGGCAGGAAATGCTTGAGGCCATCAGCGAAGAGTCGATTGAGGAATTGGGTTACTTTCTAAAACCGTCAGAACTGTTCACCAGCCTCGCCAAACGTGGCGCACATAAAGTAGAAGATGCCAACGCAGACGATGATGTGGTGGTAGATAACTTTATCCTCGACGATCTCAGCAAAGTATTAAACAGCATTGAACGCTCCACCATGGGAACCGAGAGTGAAGATGACTTTGATCACCTGTTTGAGGATCTGGATCTGACTTCAACCAAACTTGGCCGTACCGAAGATGCCAAAAATAAACTGATCGCTAAAATTCTGGTGCATCTCGACAACATCGATTTTGCCATCAGTGACAGCGAAAGTGACGTGTTAGGCGATGCCTACGAATACTTAATCGGCCAGTTTGCAGCCGGAGCCGGTAAAAAAGCCGGTGAGTTTTATACGCCACAGGCGGTTTCCACCATTCTGGCCAAGCTGGTCACAAATGGCAAAACCCGCTTGAAATCGGTCTATGACCCAACCTGTGGATCGGGTTCCTTGTTATTGCGTGTGTCCAAAGAAGTCGAGCATGTTGGTGACTTTTATGGCCAGGAAATGAACCGCACCACCTTTAACCTGGCACGGATGAATATGATTTTGCATGGCGTGCATTATCGTAACTTTGATTTAAAACAAGAAGACACGTTGGAACACCCACAGCACATCGATAAAAAGTTTGAAGCCGTGGTCGCCAATCCGCCTTTCTCGGCCAAATGGAGTGCCAGCAAACTGTTTGAAAGCGATGATCGCTTTGCCCGCTATGGCAAACTCGCACCGGGTTCCAAAGCCGACTTTGCCTTTGTACAACATATGCTTTATCAGCTTGAAGAAAACGGCATCATGGCTGTGGTGTTGCCGCATGGAGTGTTATTCCGTGGTGCAGCAGAGGGCCATATACGCCGTTACATTATTGAAGAAGGCAACTGGCTGGATGCGGTCATTGGGCTACCGGCCAATATCTTTTACGGCACCAGCATCCCCACCTGTATTCTGGTGCTGAAAAAATGCCGTGAACATCCCGATAATATTCTGTTTATTGATGCCAGCAATCACTTTGAAAAGGCCAAAAACCAGAATTATCTGCGACCAGAACATATTGAGAAAATCATCACGGCGTATCGTGAACGTAAGGATGAAGCAAAATACAGTCATGTAGCATCCCTAAGCGAAATCAGTGAAAACGACTACAATCTGAATATTCCGCGTTACGTCGATACCTTTGAAGAAGCTGAACCAGTTGATTTAGCAGCCGTAACGGCAGAGTTAAAAAAGCTGGATAGCGAGATGGTAGCATTGGATGAGAAGATTCAAAGCTTTTGTACTGAACTGGGTATTGAGACTCCGGTGTGATGATAACAACGAGCAAGAAATTAATACCAGAGCTTAGATTTCCAGAGTTTTCTAATCAATGGGTCGAAGAAAAAACATCTTATTTTTTAAAGCGAGTAAACAATCCAGTAAATGTTTTAAAGGATAAGGAATATCGAGAAATCGGTGTTCGTTCCCATGGTAAAGGGATATTTCATAAAAAAATAATTAACGGAAAAGAGCTTGGTGATAAACGTGTATTCTGGGTCGAAGTTCCAGCATTTTTAGTGAACATTGTCTTTGCATGGGAACAAGCTGTAGCTGTCACATCTTTAGCAGAAAAAGGTTTTATTGCATCACACAGATTTCCAATGTTTGTTCCTAACAATCAAAGGTCAGATCTTAATTTTGTTAAATATTTCTTTTTTAGACCTCGCGGAAAGTATTTGTTGGAACTTGCATCCCCTGGTGGCGCCGGTAGAAATAAGACTTTGGGGCAAAATGACTTTGCAAAGTTAAAAGTTGTTTTCCCTAAAATTGAAGAGCAGCAAAAAATCGCAGAATTTCTGAGTGCTGTGGATGACAAACTCACTAATCTGCGTCGTAAACACGAGCTGCTGGAAATTTATAAACGCGGTTTGATGCAACAACTTTTCTCACAACAGATTCGCTTTAAACAAGACGATGGTTCTGATTTTTCGGGTTGGGAAGTGTTCAAGCTAAAATTCATTTTTGAAAGAATTAAAAATGGCACTTCAACAGAGCAATTAGATGGTAGTGTTGGTGTAAAAATAACAAGAATTGAAACAATTTCCTCTGGTGAAATAGATTTATTGAAAGTGGGACATGCTAAATATAATGATAGTCTAAATGACTATAAGATGTGCAAAGGTGACATTCTTTTTAGCAATATAAATAGTGTTAAACAAATTGGGAAAGTAGCTTATTACAATATGGATGAAGATTTATATCATGGAATGAATTTGCTGCTTTTAAGAACTAGAAAAAAACTATTTAATCCAAGAATGATTTTTGAACTTCTTAAAACTTCAAAGTTAAAAAATAGATTTGAGAAAATTTGTAATAAAGCGGTTAATCAAGCAAGTATTAATCAAACTGAATTAGGTAAGGAAGAAGTTTTTATTCCGACAGATATTAATGAACAACAAAAAATTGCCGATTTTTTACAATCCATTGATAACAAAATCGAAGCAGTCGCCAAACAAATTACTCAACTTGATACCTTTAAAAAAGGCTTATTACAAAAGCTGTTTGTTTAACCGGAGAACGTGATGTCAGAAGATATTCGCTGGAAACAACGCCTCGATAACTGGAATCGGGCATTACAACAGTTAGATCGGTTTATGGCTTATGAAACCTTGAATGAACTGGAAGAGCAGGGTTTGATTCAAAGCTTTGAATACAATCATGAGCTGGCCTGGAATACGCAAAAGGATTTTCTGCAGGATCAAGGCTATGTGGATTTGTTTGGTTCAAAAAATGTGGCGCGTAAAGCCTTTGAAGTCGGGCTGATAACAAATGGCGAAGTCTGGCTGGATATGATTAAAAGCCGTAATCTGTCTTCGCATACTTATAACCGTGCAGTGGCACGTCAAATCGTCGATGCGATTGTTAACGACTACTATGCTGCATTAACCGAATTAAACCAAAAACTGAATAAACTGGCCGAGCAAGATACGTGACCAATTCTGTAGAGAACTCCTATGGTCTGAGTGCCCAAACCATCTCGGCGATTCACGCCGCTTTGGCAACCTTTCCCAGTATTCAATCAGCGGTGCTGTATGGCTCACGAGCCAAGGGAGATTATCGGCCCAATTCCGATATCGATCTGACTTTGCATGTAGATGCATCGGCCTCTGAGCATTTGCTGTTTGAGGTGATGGGGGCGATGGAAGAGCTGGATACGCCCTATAGCTTTGATATTTCGTTGTATCAGCATATTGATAATGACAATCTGAAAGATCATATCCAGCGAGTCGGTGTGGAGTTTTACAACGCAGCAAAATACCAACAGCAAACACAGCTTGTGAAACAGCAGTTGGGTACTAAAGACAAAGGTGCCCAATCCGAGGCACAGCTGGAAGCCGGGTTGGTCAATCGACTGGTCAGTCTGGGGTATGAACGGATAGTCATTGAAAGTGCACAAGCCCTAAAAGCCAACTTAAAACGTCAGTTGGAAATTCATAATTACGACGCGTTGAATGGACAGCCGCTCAGCGAGGCAGAATTTACTAAAGTTCTGAATCATCTGGATAAAGGCAACGTATTTCAGCGCGCCAAAACCTTACGGGATCGGTTTCAGTTTACCCGTGATGATGGCAGCAGTTGTTATCTGCAATTTATGAACACGGCACATTGGTGTCAGAACCAATATCAGGTGACGCATCAGGTCACGCAAATTGGTAAATATGAAAATCGTTATGACGTGACGTTATTGATCAACGGTTTGCCGTTGGTGCAAATCGAGTTGAAACGTCGTGGTATCGAACTGAAAGAAGCCTTTAATCAGATTAACCGTTACCAGCGGCATAGTTTCTGGACTGATAGCGGTTTGTTTAATTATGTGCAGCTATTTGTGATCTCTAATGGGGTGAATACCAAGTATTACGCCAATAATCGCAAACAGGATTTTAAACAGACGTTTTATTGGGCCGATGAGCAGAATAATCTGATTACTCAACTTGATGCCTTTGCCGATGTCTTTTTGGAGAAGTGCCATGTCTCCAAAATGATCAGCAAATATATTGTGCTGCACGAATCAGACAAAATTCTGATGGTGTTGCGACCGTATCAATATTACGCCGTCGAAGCGATTGAAAATCAGGTAAAAAACGGTCGAAAACACGGCTATATCTGGCACACCACCGGCAGCGGTAAAACACTGACCAGCTTTAAGGCCGCGCAGATCCTCACCAAATTGCCCAAGGTGTATAAAGTAGTGTTTGTGGTGGATCGGGCTGATCTGGATTATCAAACCACCCGTGAATTTAATTTTTTCAGTGAAGGCAGTGTGGATGGCACAGACAACACGGCGTCACTGGTCAAACAAATGGCCGGTGAAAATAAGCTGATTGTCACCACCATTCAAAAGCTCAACACTGCGATCAGTAAGCCTCGTCATGAAGCAGCGATGGAGGCATTACGTGATAAACGGGTGATCTTTATTTTTGATGAATGCCATCGCTCGCAGTTTGGTGAAACGCACAAGAATATCGTCAAGTTCTTTACCAAGGCGCAGATGTTTGGCTTTACCGGTACGCCGATATTTGTTGAAAACGCGACATCAAATGAACATGGCAAACGCACCACCAAGGATTTGTTTGGTGAGTGTTTGCATAAATATGTGATTACCAATGCCATCGCCGATGAAAATGTACTCAAATTTTCGGTGGAATATTGGGGCAAGCTGAAACGCAAAGACGGCAGCCTGATTGATGAGCAAGTCGATAAAATCAATAAAAAACAATTCTTTGAGAGTGACGCCCGTATAGAAGGCGTAGTGGATTGGATTATTGCCAACCATAACCGTAAAACCCATAACAAACAGTTTTCGGCAATGCTTTGTGTCAGCAATAAAGACATGCTGATCAAATATTACGAGACGTTTAAACGTAAAAAAGCTGCTGGTGAGCATGATTTACGTGTGGTGACGATATTTACCTATGCCGCCAATGAAGAAGATGAAGATGCCAATGGGCTGATTGGTGAACCGGATTTTGATATCAAAACCGATGATCCCAAAACCCGTCACACACGTGAAAAGCTGGAAAGCTATGTGGCCGACTATAACGCGATGTACCACACCCAACACTCGGTAAAAGACAGCAAAGCGTTTTATATCTATTACAAAGATATCGCCAAGCGCATAAAAGAGCGTGATAAGGAAAGCTTTCAGGATAAGGACCGTGCCGATATTCTGCTGGTGGTGAATATGTTTCTCACTGGTTTTGATGCCAAAAAGCTCAATACCCTGTATGTCGATAAAAATCTCAAATATCACGGTCTAATCCAGGCTTTCTCACGTACCAACCGTATTTTGGGCGAGCTGAAATCACAAGGTAATATCGTCTGCTTCCGTAATTTGAAAGACAACACCGATGAAGCGATAAAACTGTTTTGTGATACCAATGCCAATGAAGATATTTTGATGGAACCGTATCCATTTTATGTCGAACGGTTTAATCACGAACTTGAGCAGGTATTGGCGTTGGCAAACACACCAGATGCGGTTAATGATCTGAAAAGTGAAGATGCTCAATTCGCTTTTGTACAAGCCTTCCGGCAGTTATTACGCACCTTGAATAAACTGAAACCCTTCACCGATTTTACATGGTCGGATTTGCAGCTGGATGAGCAGACTTTTGAAGATTTCAAAAGCAAATATCTGGATATTTATGATCGCTCGCATGATAACGAACCGGGCGCGTCCATTC
The DNA here is from genome assembly GCF_000260985.4 of Methylophaga nitratireducenticrescens. NCBI lineage: Bacteria > Pseudomonadati > Pseudomonadota > Gammaproteobacteria > Thiotrichales > Piscirickettsiaceae > Methylophaga > Methylophaga nitratireducenticrescens. Next base: position 2,211,314 of record NC_017857.3, on the reverse strand, counting down.
TCGAAGAAGTCGATTTTGAACTGGAACTGATTCACCGTGATGAAGTGAATGTCGCCTATATTCTTAAACTGCTGGGCGATATTCAGGCCAGCAAAACTAAATCAGGCAACCAAGCCGATGCGGATAAAGCGCGTCAGGATGTCATGAGCTTATTGGATAAAGAAGTCCAGCTGCGCAGTAAACGTGAACTGATTGAAAAGTTTATGCAGGAATATATGCCGCAGATTACGCCGGAACAGGATTTGACCGAAATCTTCGCGGGCTTTTGGCATAAAGAAAAACGGCAGGCGGTCCATGCACTATGTGAACGCGAACAGCTGAATAAAGATGCCGTATATCGCATGATTGATGACTATAACTTTACCGGCAAAGATCCGTTGCGGGATCAAGTGTTCTCTGCACTGAACTATCAGCCAAAACTGATGGAACGTAAACGTATTTACACTCGTATTCTCAAAGAATTCAAAGACATCATTGAAGCCTTTGAAGATCACACTGGCAGTATTGGTGTCGGCGAAGATTCAGCGGATTATGATGCCACTACCTTACGGTCGCTGGCACATCCCATTGGGGATCAAGTGATCTTTTTTACCGATGAAGTCAAAACCGCTCGGCAAGCAACTGAGTTGGCCCGTTTTGTTATTCATACCGATCAACCCTATGAGCAAGGTATTGCTAGTTTGAGTATTTACCCCGAGGGCGGTGAACTGCTTGGCCGCGGGGTGATTAATCAGGCGATTCTGACTGAGTATTTTCAGCTGACCAGTGAGTTTCAAATGCTGTTAACACAATATGAACTGGATTTCAGCCAGCCGGAAAACGCACAACAAGGCACCTTGTTCTGGTCGCTTAGCGAAGCCCGTCAAGGCAGCACGATTCTGGAATTTGTGTTGAATGTGTGGGGCTATAGCACGGCTGTTGGCGAAGCCATATTTGAATTTCTCAATGCCTGCGGCGGCGCGGCGGCCGGTTTGTATGTGCTACGCGAAACGATCCGTGAAAAATATTCAACTACCCAAAAAGGTACAGATGCTGAAGCAGAAACTTCCATTATTATCAGTGAAAATATCGAAGCCGAATTAGCCAAAATCAAACGTGACAGAGAATAAAATCCAGACCACTTTTTAGACTTGATCTCGTTCCCACGCTCCTGCGTGGGAATGTTTTTTCTGGGTTGAAGCGGTTTCCCACGGAGGACCGTGGGAAACCGCCGGAATTAGCTAAACAACTTAGCGTGACTGCATCCGCTCAATTGTGGTGGTCAATACGCGTTTCATTTTATCGGTCGCGCCGGTAAAGGCTTGTTTGATGCTCGCGGCGTCATGGGTGACCACGTTGGGCTGGTGACCTTCTATCCGAGCTTCGATCAGACAACGAATATCATCCGCACCACCCCGGTTCTCACTGTTTTGATCGCTTAGATGTACTTCGACACGAGTGACGTGTTCATCGAATCGTTGCAGAGAATGTTGTAACTCCTCACGAATAGAGTCGGTGAGCGTGTCATCGCCTGGAATATGGCGATCGGTATTAACCTGAATTTGCATGCAACCTCCATTGAGTGAAATAAAACGTTTGCCATTCTGTGACAATAACGATTATGAAACATTCCGCTGGTTACTACATCTGGAATGATCAGAGCACCGTAAAAAACTCGTTCCCACGCTCCTGCGTGGGAATGTAAATGGGGTTATTCAACCCAGTTTGATACTATGTTTCGGCTTTTATTCTTGATAGTCCATACCTATGCCACACATTCTGCTCGACAAAATGCACCTTCCTATTATTCAGGCGGCTATCAATCTGGGTGATTGGCTGCTTAGTCTGGAAGCCCTTTCAGATCAGGATAAAACTGCCATTAAAGCTGTGCAGGACGCACTGCAAAAATTGCCGGAAATGGACGATGATATTTTGGCGATGTATGGATTCAGCTTTGAACGTGGCGATGCCGATGATGGATTAGTTCGGGGCTGGGATATCTCACTGGAATATAATGCCAATGATCCCAGCCAGCAGGGCGGATTAGAGCTTTTCAGTTCGTATATTCCACTTCCAGACACGACGGACCCAGCGATATTAGCTGAAAAGAAACAGCGCGAAGTGTATTTCCATTGGCCGGTTGGGGACATCTGTCGTTTTATCAGGGCGGAACAGGCTCAGCAATGGATTGATGATGTTAGTCAACCGTTGCAGTTTATCGAGGCGGGTGATCGGCTGCGGATTGAGGTTGTGTATCAGAACTTTTATGCAGAGCATGAATATCCGCTGATTTAAGCTATTTTCAATCAACATTTTGTTTTTCAGATAATGAGTATTACGTTATGACCATCGGTTTGAATCCAGGTTATTTATCGTTGGATTCCGTTAGCTGAGGGTTAGGGCTTGTTTCTCTTTCAGCTCACAACCCGTAGGGCTGGGACTATTTTTGCGGCTACTGCGTTATATTAAATATATCTCTGTATTCACGATCAGCTAAGTTGTTCAAATATTTGACAATCACTTATATGGGAAAGCTGCGGGGAGCTTTCCACCTTGCTAGACTCAAAAATAGCCGTCAGCAATGGTGGATATGAAAGTTCAATAGACTCCAGTTTTTTATGATTTTGCTGGGCGTCATATAAACATTGTATTTTGGTTAGTTATTCAAGACAGGAAAGCAATTCGTTTGGAAAAATTCAAGCAGCTGGGCATTCGTCTGGTTGAATCAAAGCACATGCTCTGGGGCGTGGCCTTTGCTTCATTTATGGAGTCACTGATCGTCCCCATCCCACTGGAAACTATTTTGATTCCGCTGATGCAGGCCCGCCGGAATCTGATCTGGGCTATTAGCACCATGGCATTACTGGGCTGTATCCTTGGTGCGGCGCTGGGGTATGTGACTGGCTACTTTGTGTTTGGTCTGATCGGCGATCAAATGATTGCTCTGCTATCGACGCCCGAGCAGTTTGAAACTATTCGTCAGCAAATCCATTTACATGGTTTCTGGTACGTCTTGAGTGTCGGCGTTACGCCGATTCCATTTCAGATTGCCATGCTGGCGGCGGGTGTGACGGGCTATTCTTTTTTGCTATATATACTGGCGACCACCATTTCTCGTGGTCTGCGTTATTTTGGTCTGGGTTTTTTGGTGTGTCTGTTTGGTAATCAGGCGCAAAAAATGTTTGAAGACCACAAAACCGGTGCGTCGATTTTTATTATCTTGTTGATTGGCCTTATCTGGAGCGTGTTGTTATTCAGCTAGTGAATTATTCCTTGCCTGATAGGGAAGCGATTCGTACACTTGATTAACTGTTTCAATTAATCAAGTTATTTATGACAACTCGTTCAAATACGCATGGTGGTCGGCGCGTTGGTGCCGGACGCAAAAAAGGCTCTGTGATCAAAGAACCGACGACCGTGATGCGGATTCCCGAGAGTCAAAAGCCTGTGATCACTGATTTTCTGGCGGCTTATCGATGCAGACAATCTACTCCATTGCAAGGCCAGACAATGGTATTTGAACGTCCACTCGTTGCACCCGCTAAACGCAGCTGGCCATTGTTCAGTTCCAAAGTGGCGGCGGGTTTTCCTTCGCCTGCAGATGAACATGTCGAAAAGCGGCTGGATGCCAATGAATTCCTGATTGATGACGAAGAGGCGACTTTTTTTGTCACCATTCAGGGCTATTCAATGAGCGAAAGTGGTTTATTGCCCGGCGATAAAGCGGTGGTGGATCGCTCTAAAAATGCCAGTATCGGCGATATTGTGCTGGCGGTAGTCGATGGCGAATTTACCATTAAACTGCTGGCGAAAACCAAACAGGGTGGTCCACGATTACTGCCGTCCAATCAGTCAGGCGAGTATAAGCCGATTGAAATCAAGGACGGTATGCAGTTTGAAATCTGGGGTGTGGTCACCGGTTCGTTTCGACGGTTTAAATAAGATGTCACGCAATATTGCCCTGATCGATGTCAATAATTTCTACGTCTCTTGCGAGCGGGTATTCAACCCAAAACTGGCCGGTAAGCCGGTGGTGGTGCTCAGCAATAATGATGGCTGTGCAGTCGCGAGAAGCAACGAGGCCAAACTGCATATTCCAATGGGTGCACCGTGGTTTAAGTTTCAACAAATGGCGAATGAGCAGCAGATCGTCGCGTTATCATCCAATTATGCGCTGTATGCCGATATGAGTAATCGGGTGATGCGGATTCTTAATCAGTTTTCGCCCGATCAGGAAGTGTATTCAATAGATGAATGTTTTCTGGATCTGACTGGTTTTCAGCATCTGGATTTACTGCAATATGGCCAGCAGATCCGTCATCGTGTGGCGAAATGGACGGGGCTTCCGGTCAGTGTCGGTATCGGTGCCAGTAAAACCCTGGCGAAACTGGCGAATCATTGTGCTAAAAAACGATCTGAATTTGATGGAGTCTGTGATTTTAATCAGCTGAGTCCAAGCCAGCTTAACCGTTTGCTGGCAGAGTTAGATGTCGGTGAAGTGTGGGGCGTTGGTCGTAAACTGACATTGAAGCTGAAAGCGCAGGGCATTCAAAGCGTTTTAGATTTAAAACAAGCCAATGCCGACACATTGCGCCGCCAATATAGTGTGGTGATGGAAAAAACCGTACGTGAACTCAACGGTATCAGTTGTCTGGAGCTGGAATATGCCATCAGTGACAAAAAGCAGATCTTGAGTTCGAGAAGTTTTGGCATTCCGGTGACGGATATGAATAGTCTGGTCGAGTCGATCAGCCTTTACACCAGCCGGGCAGCAGTCAAACTACGTAGACAGCATTCGGTGGCGCGGATGATTCAGGTGTATATACGTTGCAGTCCTTTTTGCAGTGGGGAGGCTTTTTACGGTAATAGTCTGATGGTAGCGTTGCCGATGGCTTCTGATGACACACGAGTATTAGTCAAACATGCGTTGAGTGCATTGAAAAAGATGTATCGGCCGGGATTTAACTATGCCAAAGCTGGCATTATGCTTACCGAACTGCAGCCGAAAAGCGGGCAGCAGCAGGATTTGTTTGCGCTGAATCAGGAACCTAAATCCGAGAATTTGATGACGGTGATGGATGTGATTAATAACACGATGGGCCGGGACACCTTGCAATTGGCCAATCAGGGCTTTAAACGTCCGTGGAAAATGAAGCAGGAACATAAAAGTCCGAGCTACACAACAAAGTGGGGAGAGGTATTAACGGTCAGTTAAATAAACGCTTTTTAGCCACTCTTATCACAGTTAAATGAAACAAAAGTGATGGTGAGAAAGTAAGGCGAGTATCATCAAAGCATCGCGCCAGATATGTTCTGGCCGAACTAGGGCTTGTTTATCTTTCATCTCCACCTCTGTTGTGAGCTGAAAAAGCGTCAATCAAGGCACGAGGAGCGCCTTTTGTGAGATACATCCACGTATCTCACCCCATTGGGGCTTGCGCTCAAAAACGTTTATCTCCATGGATGGAGTGTATGCAAAAGCAATGTCTGGAACATTGCTTGTCCTGACGTTTTTGTCGTTATTCTAAATAAGCGACGAGAAACGCAGACCGGCGCGCACCTCCCTGGCGCGCCGGCATATGATGGGCAAGGATGCCCGAATGCCGTGGTAGCAGGGATAGCGATAGCGGCCTGTCCATCCGTGGACATAAGTGGCGCTTTTTCAGTCACAATCCGAAGGGTTGGGACTATTTTTGCGGCCGCCTGCGTTGTATGAAATACATCCCTGTATTTCAACCGCTGAGCGGCCAGCAAAGCTGTTCAAATGCGTTTCAGACGCATTTGTCAATCACTTATGTAGAAGAGCTACACTGCGTGCTTTCCGCCTTGTCGGACACAAAAATAGCCGCCAGCAGTGGTGGCTCTGAAAGATAAACAAGCCCTAGGAGAGATGCTGATGAAAATGTATGGAAGATTTGCTGCCATGATCCTGACATCCACTCTGGTGATGTTCGGTTTAATGTACCTTAATACCTATCAGGCTGATCATGCGTTTTTTAGTGAAACCCGAAGCTATATGGCTCTCATTATGGGGGCAACCATGGCAATAGTGATGTTGAGCTTTATGCTGCATATGTATTCCAATATCGCGGTTAATATCATTATTTATCTTGTCAGTATTGTGATTTTTGCGGGCTCACTCTGGCTGGTAAGGAGCCAAACCACGGTTGATGATGTGTCTTATATGAAAGCCATGATTCCACATCACTCGATCGCAATTTTGACCAGCGAAAGAGCACAGATTAGTGATCCACGAGTACGTCAACTGGCCGATGAAATTATTGAAGCGCAACGCCGGGAAATTGATGAGATGAAAGTGCTGATAAACGATCTTCAGGACGAGTAAAAAAACGGATTGAAAGTCTGTCTGCATTAATTGAGCAACAAGATAATACGGAAAACATATTTATGCGAACATAGCGTTTTGTTTAAGTGGATATAGTATGAATGCAATTGGTTTATTTGATTATTGGATCATCGCGATTGCCGCATTGTTTGTCATTGTGAATCCATTAACAACGGCATTTATGTTTGTATCGCTGTTGCCTCGTACTTCAGAAACCACCCGTAAGGCAGTTGCTAAACGCTCTAGCCTGATTGCTACCGGCGTATTTTTTGTTTTTGCCTTACTGGGTGGTCTTATTTTCAAGATATTTGGTATTACCATTGAGGCGTTTCGTATTGCTGGTGGCCTGATTCTATTTGGTATTGCGATGAGCATGATTCACAAGGGACTGGATGAAGGTGAGACCAGCAGTGCATCGGATCCGGCAATAGAAGGCAAAATTGCCAAGGACATATCGGTGATACCGTTAGCAATTCCATTTATGAGCGGACCGGGAGCCATTGCCACGGTGATGATTTTGACCAGTGAGGCACCAACAGCCTGGCATTTAATTGTGGTGTTTGCAGCGATTATGCTGACCACAGGCTCGTGTTATCTGGCAATGGTGTACTCACATTTTCTGGTGCGTTATCTGGGAGAAACCGGCAAAGAAATAATTACCCGAATTTTTGGCATTATTCTTTCGGTCATTGCTGTGCAGTTTGTCATCAATGGCGTACTGGAGATTTATGCTGGATTATAGTCAGTAAAGTCTGAGACCCACTTTAATGATTTTATCGCCATCTACCTCATTGACCACCCAATGAATGCCATGCCAGTCCACATCATCACCCACTACCGGATGCCCACCGACCCGACGGGAAATAAAGTCGCTTAATGTCATACCATGTTCAGCAGAACTGATAACCAGTCCATAGGCTTTTGCGACATCTGATAATAAGGCATCGCCTCGCAGCGTAAATGATCCAAAAAATGCCTCACGATTTTTCAGCTTTGAATGACCACTAAAGATTTGATTCAGTGCATCCAAATCTTCATTGCGACTTATCACACAAATGGTGTCATTCAACTTCAGTTCAGTACTGCCTTTGGGATGCAGCATCACGTTATTACGGAATAATGCCGATATCAAGGTCCCAGAAGGGAAACGCAGTAAGCGGATCTGCTGACCATCAAGTTGTTCGTTCTCAATCCGATAAACGAACATTTCATAATCATTTGTCGGCAAAATGCCCAAGGCTCCCTGATGATTTGGTCTGATACCTATCGGAACCTCTACCCGCATCCAGCGTGCCATTAGTGACAGGGTGCTGCCTTGAATTAGCAGTGAGAGTAAAACGACAGCAAACGCAACATTGAAATACAACGAGGCATTTTCCACTCCACCAATCACAGGGAAGATAGCCAATACGATGGGCACCGCTCCACGTAAACCTACCCACGAAATAAACCCCAGTTCACGCCAGCGAAAACGAAAGAAAGGTTTGATTGACAGGAATACCGCGATTGGTCTGGCGACAAAAATCAATGCCAATGCGATAACCAGTGAGGGCAGAGCGTATTGCAATAAATCACTTGGATTGACCAGCAAACCTAAAATCAGAAATAAACCAATCTGACTGAGCCAGGCCAGACCATCATGTACAGGAAGAATAAAGTTTAAATGACGACCTGGTTGATTACCGATCATCAAACCACAGAGATAAATGGCTAGAAAACCGCTTCCACCAATGACTCCGGTTAAACCAAATACGCTGAAACCCAGGGCCAGAGCCAACATGGCATAGAGTCCCGGCGCTAAATCCATCCAGTTGAGCAATTTTGCAATTAGCCAGCCACCACCGATACCGATAAGCAGGCCAAAACCGAATTGCTGGAATAAAAATAAGACCGTTTCCCATGCACCGCCGATTTCACCAGTCATTAACTCGACCAGCATAATGGTCAGGAAAATCGCCATAGGATCATTGGTGCCGGATTCAATTTCCAAGGTGGCACCAACCCGTTCATTCAGGTTTATTCCTCGTCCGCTAAGCATGGAAAATACCGCAGCCGCATCGGTTGAACCGATAATGGCGCCGATCAATAACCCTTCAGGCAGCTTGAGATCAAATATCCACATTGCCAGAAAGCCGATACTGCCACTGGTTAGTAAAACACCTAATGTCGCAAGGGAAAGTGCTGGTTTGAAGCCGGCACGGAAGGTTTTTAAACGGGTACGTAATCCACCATCCAGCAAAATCATCGCCAGAGCAAGATGGCCAATCAGAAAAGCCAGGGAGTAATCATCAAACTGAATTCCCAGAACACCCTCTTCACCAGCCAACATGCCCAGGGCTAAAAAGATAATCAGTAACGGCAGGCCAAACTTTGATGAAAGACGACTGCCGAGAATGCTTAAGGAAATAAGCAGGCCGCCGAGTAGAAAAAGTGTATTGATAAAATCCATATTAAACCGAGGGTCTGTTTATCTTTAAAGCTACCATTGCTGGAGGCGAGACTTTTTCCAACACGGCAGAAATGGAGAGATGTCGCCATCCTGCATAAGTCATTTTCAACACAGTTGGAATAACTATAAGTTCAATTATTACATACCCATTCAGTCGATTGTCTGTTGATTTAACTGTAAGTGATATTTTTCATAAATTAAAAGCCATGCATAAAAAAACCAGCATAGCCGGCTTTTAGGGTTTGCTTGTCTTTCATCACCCCCACTGCTGGAAACTGTTTTTCCAACTCACAAATGGCATTCCTCGCGCCTTGAGTGGTGCATTCAGTGACAACAGGGACGGTTATGGAAGATCATCAGACACTGGATGGAAAAATAAATTTATATCGGTTCAAGAAAAGGATAATCGATATAACCTTTTGCATCACCACCATAAAAACTGTCTGGATCCGGTTGATTCAGAGGAGCATTTTTGGCAAAACGTTCAGGAAGATCCGGATTAGCGATAAACAATTTGCCAAACGAAATCAGATCAGCTTTGTCATCTTTCAGGGCTTTGTTAGCAGATGCATAATCATAATCACTGTTGGTCATATAAAGACCATTCCATAATTTACGCAAAGAGCTGACATCAAAATGAGGGCCGGCAGCACCAGGAGTTTCAGCGCCCATTTCAGTAACATGCAGATAACCGAGTCCAAATTTATTGAGCGCCTTCACCATATAACTGAAAGTCGCCTCGGGATTGGAATCATATAAATCATTAAATGGCTGCAGCGGGGAGAGGCGTATCCCCACTTTTTTGGGATCCCATATTTCGCATACTGCCGCAGTGACTTCCATAATTAATCGCGCGCGGTTTTCAATACTGCCACCGTATTGATCATCACGTTTATTACTTCCATCCCGGAGAAACTGATCCAGCAGATAACCATTGGCCGCGTGAATTTCAACGCCATCAAAACCGGCTTCAACCGCACAGCAGGCTGCATGACGATATTGTTCAATAATCCGTGGGATGTCGCTTGTTTCTATAGCTTGGGGTGTTTCATAGGGTTTCATGCCTTCATAGGTATAGACTTCACCCGCTGGTTTGATGGCAGAAGGTGCCAGCGGTTTCATACCATTTGGCAGCATTGAGCTATGTGAAACCCGACCACAATGCCAGAGTTGCACAAAAATAAGACCATCCTCACGATGCACGGCATCCGTTACTTTTCGCCAGCCGTTTACTTGCTCGTCATTATGAATTCCGGGGGTCAGCGGATAGCCCAAGGCATCATCTGCAATTTGTGATCCTTCGCTGATAATCAGACCGGCACTGGCACGTTGCTGATAATAAGTAACATTCATTTCAGTTGGTACTAAACCTTCACCAGCTCTGTTGCGGGTTAATGGTGCCATGACCATTCTGTTCTTCAGTGAAAGATCCCCAATTTTAATAGGAGATAATAAATCAATCGCCGCTAATTGGCTCATAAGTACCTCTGAAATAATGGTGAAAGGAGTTGAATGGATAATCCTTTGAAAAGAAGCCCTTGCAGGAAGACGTTAATAACAAGTTTAACTCTGTCTGGAAGTTCGATTTAAACTGAAATAACTTTTATGTGAATTAGCCGCTGCTATAAGCGGTAACATTCCAGCATGAGAAACGGGAATTAAAGACCCAGTACTTAACTACAAAACCATCTATTAGCTATTGCTGTTCAGCTTTGGCTTTTTGTTTGGCTTCGAGTTGTGATTTAAGTAACTCCAACTTTTCTGGAACAGGATCACAACTATCTTCAGCACTTCCACATCGTGAACAGTTTAATGCAAACCAGGCCGCATCGATGACATCACTTCGGATTTCTTCTTCAACCTGATTTGCTGTACCAACCATTGAGCGAGCGCGGGTTTGAATATACCCATACTGATTTTTGCATTGCATCACATCCATTGGCTGCTTGAAGTCATATAATTGATGTATTTCCAAGCCAACCTGATATTGGTAAAGCATTTCCTGATAAACCAGTTTTAACGGATCACCTGATCCTAACTGAGAGATCGCCCCAGCATTTGCCAGCATTGGGGAACAGAGTAAAAGCAGAATTAATTTTTTCATAATATTTTCCAGGAAAATTTCCTATATATATGATATAGCTTAATGGAATTTTAGACTATCTGCATCGGCAAAATCCTGACTGTAAAACTAACGAAGGAATTAAGCCTAATAAATGTAATCTAAAAAAGATAAGGTGAGTATTAAGTGAACAGAGGACATTCAATTATGGCAAACGGGTTGCAAGCCATTACGCCAGAATTTGAACAAATTCATTTTGCTATTGGTATCAGTCCAGTGGGTAATGTGCTTGTTGGTGAATCTGCAAATGGTATTTGTGCCGTTTACTTGGGCAAATCAGCTAAAGAGCTAATGGTCTGTTTGCAGAAACAGTTTCCAACGGCAAAATGTGTGGATGGGGGGAATGGGATTAAAAATACGCTTTCAAAAGTGATTGAAATTATTCATAACCCACAAAAAAACACGGATTTTAATCTGGATCTGCGAGGCACACCTTTTCAACAACAAGTCTGGCAAGCCTTACTGGAAATACCGGTGGGTTCAACAGTGTGTTACAGCGATATTGCTGAAAAACTGCATAATCCCGGTGCTGTAAGAGCCATTGCCAGTGCCTGTGGAGCCAATAATATTGCGGTTATCATCCCGTGTCACCGCGTGATTCGCAAAGATGGTGCAATTTCCGGTTATCGTTGGGGAGTAGAGAGTAAACAAGCGTTGTTACGCCGTGAGCGATTGATGTTGGCCTAGGGCTTGTTTATCTTTCATCGCCGCCTCTGTTGTTACTGAAAATGCTCCAATCAAGGCACGAGAAGTGCAGTTTAGTAATTCTAAATAAACGACGAGCAAAGCTTCCGCATCTTGCTCACGCTCCTGACCTACATCCATGTAGGCCACACAGAGTGGCGCTTTTTCAGTCACAACCCGAAGGGCTGGGACTATTTTTGCGCCCGACTGCGTTGTATGAAATACATCCCTGTATTTCACCGCTACGCGGCCAGCTAAGCTGTTCAAATGCGTTCCAGACTCATTTGTCAATCACTTATCTAGGAAGGCTACACGGCGTGCTTTCCACCTTGTCGGACACAAAAATAGCCACCAGCAGTGGTGGATATGAAAGATCAACAAGCCCTGATGATTACAGCAGATTTATTTACTGATAATGACATTAAAGATTGTGATGAGATCCTGCCGGATGTCTACCTTCTGAAAGGTTTTGCGCTTCAACAAGCGTCACAGTTATTAATTACCATTGAGCAGATTAATGCCCAATCAACTTTTCGCAAAATGCAGACACCAGGCGGATTTTATATGTCGGCAGCAATTACCAATTGCGGTGATGTGGGCTGGCACACCGATCGCCATGGTTATCGATATACCGCAATCGATCCACTGACAAATTTGGCCTGGCCTGAAATGCCGCAATGTTTTCGTGAGCTTGCTGAAACAGCAGCTCAGCGTTGTGGTTTCTCTGACTTCAATCCAGATGTTTGTTTAATGAATCAATATGAAGTCGGGGCCAAGATGGGGCTGCATCAGGATAAAGATGAGAAAGACTTTTCTCAGCCAATAGTCTCAGTCTCGTTGGGTTTGCCTATCATTTTTCAGTTCGGTGGTGCCAGCAGAAACGATCCAAAGCAACGTATCCCACTTGAACATGGCGATGTCATCGTCTGGGGCAGGGCTGCGCGTCGATATTATCATGGTGTATTAACCTTAAAACCCGGCCAGCATCCACTGACCGGGCCATATCGGTATAACCTGACGTTTCGTAAGGCAAGCTAACTTAGCTTAAGCCAACTTTACGCACTAGTTCCATTGTCCGCATGCTGTAACCCCATTCATTGTCGTACCAGGCATAAATTTTCACCTGAGTTTCATTAGTGACCATTGTCGATAGGGCATCGATAATACTGGAACGCGGATCGCCCCGATAATCACTGGATACCAGAGGTTGTTCCTCATAGCCCAAAATACCGTTTAATTCATTTTCTGCTGCAGCTTTTAATAGCGCGTTGACTTCTTCGACCGAGGTGGCACGTTCAACTTCAAACACACAATCTGTTAATGAAGCATTGGCTAATGGCACCCGGACAGCATGCCCATTGAGTCGCCCTTTGAGCTCGGGAAAAATTTCAGTAATGGCGGTAGCACTGCCAGTGGTGGTGGGAATCAAATTAGTGCCGGACATGCGGGCCCGGCGTAAATCTTTGTGGGGAGTATCCATAATTGACTGAGTATTGGTCAGATCATGAATGGTAGTAATCATGCCATGCTTGATCGCCAGATTTTCATGAATAACTTTGACGACTGGTGCCAGACAGTTGGTGGTGCAGGAAGCGGCCGTGACGATGGAATGTTTATCGGCATCATACAGATCATCATTAACGCCCATTACAACATTTAAAACACCAGGCTGTTTGACCGGGGCTGTAACGACAACACGTTTAACTCCCTGATCCAGATAGCTTTGCAATAACCCAGTGTCGCGCATTTTGCCGGAAGCCTCTATGACTACATCACAAGCTGACCAGTCAGTGTCATCAATAGCTTTATTTGCAGTTACAGCAAGCGTTTTATGGCCAACAATAATAGTGTTGCCATTGGCTTCTGCCCGGTGATCCCAGCGGCCATGTACCGAATCAAAATTTAACAGGTGGGCATGGGTTTCAGCATTACCGGCAGGATCATTAAGTTGCACAAACTCAATATCTGCCCAGTCCCATGCGGCACGTAAACATAATCGACCGATACGGCCGAAACCATTAATACCTACTTTGATTGTCATGATAAATTCTCTTTTTTGGGAAACCAGTGTCGGGTGCAATTGGCGAAATAGACTAACGTCAACATGACCGGCACTTCGACCAGAACACCCACCACAGTTGCCAGAGCAGCGCCGGAGTGAAGCCCGAATAATGAAATAGCAACGGCGACGGCCATTTCAAAAAAATTGGATGTGCCGATAAGGCATGCCGGTGCAGCAACATCATGCTGGAGACGCAGTTTGATCGCTGCGAAATAAGCTAACGCAAAAATTCCATAGGTTTGAATCAACAGTGGAATTGCTATCAGTACAATAATGAAAGGTTGTTGCAGAATGGTTTCAGCCTGAAAGCCAAATAAAAGCACTACAGTGGCCAGTAATCCCAGAATTGACCAGGGTTTGATGTGATTTAAAAAGCGGGATAACTCAGGTAATCCCTTGTTTTTGATAATATGTTGTCGAGTAAAAAAGCCGGCTAACAACGGTAACAAGACATATAAAACGACTGAAATCAGCAAGGTTTCCCAAGGTACGGTCAAATCAGTGATACCAAGTAAAAATGCGGCAATCGGTGCAAACGCAAAAATCATAATAATGTCATTGAGCGACACCTGAACCAGCGTGTAATTAGCATCACCTTTGACCAATTGACTCCAGATAAACACCATTGCTGTGCAGGGAGCCACGCCGAGTAAAATCATTCCAGCAATATATTCATCAGCCGATTGGGGATCGACCCATCCGGCAAATAAGACTTTAAAAAATAGCCAGCCCAGTGCAGCCATAGTGAAGGGTTTGATTAGCCAGTTGATGACCAAAGTCAGCCAGATCCCCTGAGGTCGTTTGCCAATATCTTTAATCGCCGTGAAATCCACCTGCACCATCATTGGATAAATCATTAACCAGATGAATATCGCGATCAGCAGATTGACATGAGCATATTTCAGGCTGGCAACCAGATTGAACAGGCTGGGAAACAGATTTCCCAAAAACAGACCAGCCAGAATACTCAGCCCGACCCAAACCGATAAATAGCGTTCAAATATGCCCATCAGGATAAAGCTCCTATGCGTTTAATTTCAGCGCTGAGTTCAGAGGCAGATAACTCAGCTGGCATTAATTGCAGTAATGCACTGATGCGAGCGTCGAGCAAACTGATTAATTCATCGAAAGTCTGATTTCGCTCAAACGGATCCACTACTTTGGAAGCGTCGGTCAATCCCCAATGTCCTTTCACAGCCTTGCCAAACCAGACCGGGCAGCTTTCACCTGCAGCCTGATCGCAAACAGTGATAACAACATCTGGTTGATAATCTTTTAAATCATCCCAGGATTTGCTGAATAAACCATCAACGCTATAACCATGTTCCTGCAATTTGGTCAGTGTTTCAGGGAAAACGTTACCCGCAGGGTTGCTACCCGCACTGGCCACAATAAACCTGGTATCCGCAAGGTGTCGGAAAATGGCCTCAGCAAGAATGCTTCGGCAGGCATTGTGTGTGCAAAGAAATAAAAATTTGAAAGGTGTGGTTGTCATAACATATGTTTATCCATATATATTTAGCGAAAATTTTTAGCAGCAATTACCCAAGCGTTGTAACTTGGTTAAATCTTCTTTGAAGAAGTCAGGTTTACTCTGATAAGCCGCACTAATGGACTGTTGGGACCAGGCGGGGAGTTCAGGATTAAGTCGATAATAAACCCACTGTCCCTGACGTCGATCCTGTAATAGGCCATTTTGTCTCAGAAGTGCCAGATGACGTGAAATTTTTGGTTGGCTTATTTTCAGAGCTGACATCAGCTCACATACGCAAAGTTCGCCCTGATCAACAATCAGCAACACCATACGTAGCCGTGTCTCATCGGCCAGACATTTGTGAAAACTCAGTAAGTCCATAACAAAGTTATATTTGAATATTCATATATGCAATAAATCATATATTATATTTCAGTTAAGTCAATCCACTAATTGCCAGCGTTCATCGCCAATTTGAAAAATATCACCAGCAACCATTTGTCTGCGTTTACGGGTTTCAACTTCACCATTCACTTTAACGTGCCCCTCGGCAACGATATTTTTTGCTTCGGCACCACTGTCAGCAATGCCTTCAAATTTAAGGATCTTGAACAGTTCTACCGAGCTTTTGGTGATATGAACGGGTGTTATTTCTTTGGACATGGAAGTTTCCTGTTATTTTGTAAAAAACAATCGTTAGGTCACGTTTTAACAATGTGACTCACTCTACAATCAACACATTCGAAAATGGCGTAATGAAAGGAAACATGGCCATGAAATATTCAGGGTCTATTGATTTTTCAGAGCCACCACTGCTGGAGGCTATTTTTTTGTCCAACAAGGCGGAAATGATGCGATGTAGTGATCTACATAAGTCATTTCCAACGCCGTGGGGCAAAAAAATAGTCCCAGCCCTTTGGGTTGTGACTGAAAATGCACCACTCTACGTTACTCGTCATTTATTTAGAATGACTACAAAAACGCCGGGAGCGTTTTTGCGCGTCAGCCCCAATGGGGTGAGATACATGGATGTATCTCACAAACTGCATTCCTCGCGCCTTGATTGGTGCATTTTCAGTCACAACAGAGGCGGCTATGAAATATCAACAGACCCTTGTTAAATTGTTTCAGTTTTCAATTGTCCTGATGATGTTATACCCCGTGTATTACGTTTGGGAAACGGATAAGATTTATTCTGCCTGTCAACAAGTGAAACCCGGTATGACTTATCAAGAAATGGTAATCAAATTGGATCACCATTTTGGCCTTGGCCTTAGCAGAATAACGGGTGATTATTCTCAGGGAGAAAAATGGCAAGGCTGGGTTGAGTCTCACGCATCGTTGGCCGGTTACGCATGTGAAATAAGAGGTTCTGGTAATCAAATTGCGGGAGTGAGAATTGTAAAAGGTAAACAAATTGCCCCCTGAAAAAAGTCTTTCAGGGGGCAATAAACATTAACCGGCTGCGTAGTTAATCAGAATACCTGCTGCTACCGCTGAGCCTATAACCCCGGCTACATTCGGGCCCATGGCATGCATTAACAGGAAGTTATGTTTATCGGCTTCCAGCCCCAGCTTGTTGGAAACCCTGGCCGCCATGGGGACTGCTGATACACCAGCAGAACCGATTAACGGATTAATTGGTTCTTTGGTTATTTTATTAAGTATTTTAGCCATGATGACCCCCGATGCCGTACCGATAGAAAAGGCCACCATACCAAGCAACAGAATGCCTAATGTCATTTCATTCAAAAAGCTTTCTGCACTTAATTTGGAACCAACCGCAAGGCCCAGGAAAATCGTCACAGTGTTGATCAGTGAGTTCTGAGTAGTATTGCTCAGGCGATCCACCACCGCACATTCTTTCATCAGATTACCAAAGCAGAACATACCTAATAATGGTGCGGCATCAGGCAGGAAGAGAGCGACCAGAATCAGGATAACCAAAGGGAAAACAATTTTTTCCCGTTGTGATACATGACGCTGCTGGTGCATACGGATTTTACGATCTTTTTCATTAGTCAGCGCACGCATAATCGGTGGCTGAATCAACGGTACCAATGCCATATAGGAATAAGAGGCAACAGCAATAGCACCCAGCAAGTCAG
The DNA here is from genome assembly GCF_000260985.4 of Methylophaga nitratireducenticrescens. NCBI lineage: Bacteria > Pseudomonadati > Pseudomonadota > Gammaproteobacteria > Thiotrichales > Piscirickettsiaceae > Methylophaga > Methylophaga nitratireducenticrescens. The sequence goes on along the minus strand of NC_017857.3, from coordinate 2,194,090 downwards.
GTGCAAGCTTACTGGCAACATAAATCGATGTAGGCCCATCAGCGCCGCCGATAATACCAATGGCTGCAGCATCGGCCAGACTGAAGTCGAAGATACCGAAAGTAGAGAGTAAAACTGCCCCCATTAACGTTGCAAAAATACCAAACTGAGCTGCAGCTCCCAGAAACAGAGTTTTAGGATTGGCGAGCAGGGGACCAAAATCAGTCATTGCGCCGACACCCATAAAAATGATGAGCGGGAAGGCGCCGCTTTCAATACCAACCACATAAAACAGGTGCAAAATACCACCTGCCTCAGCTAAGCCGGCTCCCGGAATATTGGCAAGCACGCCACCAAAGCCAATTGGAACCAGTAATAAAGGCTCAAAGTTTTTCTTGATTGCCAGATATAACAACAACATGCCAATCAGGATCATGATCCCCTGACCAGGTTGCATTTGATAGAAGCCAGTGGCCTCCCAAAGATGTAATAACTTATCCATTAGAGTAGCCCTTAAGCGATAGAAACGAGGGAGTCACCAACTTTGACAGTGTCACCTGGTTTAACATTGATTGAAGTCACCGTGCCGTCGTGTTCGGCTACTATTTGTGTTTCCATTTTCATCGCTTCAAGGATAAGCAATACATCGCCTTCTTTAACCGATTGGCCTTGAGAAACCATGATTTTCCAGATGTTTCCGGACAATGGTGCTTTTACCGCAACACCTTCGCTTGCTGCTGGTTGGCTAGGCTGTGGAGCTTGAGATTTATCAATCTGACTAATATCACCACCTTCATTGACCTCAACAACATATTGCTGGCCATTAACGGTGATGGTGTAGGTTTCTGGCGAGCCTGCCGATTTGGCTGGAATGGAGGATTCGTGAGTGGATTCCGCGGTTGGCAACGGTTCAAATGCATCAGGATTGCCACGATTTTTAAGAAATTTGATTGCTGTCTGATTAAATAACGCAAAGGTTAAAACATCATCAATCTGCCTTTCACCTTCTTCGAGTTTAAAGTCTTCTGTTTCGGCAAGTGAGATTAATTCACTGGTCAGCTTTTCCATTTCATCTTCAAGCAAATCGGCGGGACGACAGGTAATTGCTTGTTCATCATTAAGCACACGTTTTTGCAATTCAGCATTAAATGCTGCCGGAGCAGAGCCATATTCACCGCGTAAAACACCCTGTGTTTCTTCGGTGATGGATTTATAACGTTCACCGGTTAATACATTAATAACGGCCTGGGTACCGACAATTTGCGAGGTAGGCGTTACCAACGGGATAAATCCGAGATCCTCACGCACGCGAGGAATTTCATGTAACACTTCATCCATTCGATCCAGCGCATTCTGTTCACGCAACTGGCTTTCCATATTGGTCAACATGCCCCCAGGAACCTGGGCTACCAGAATGCGTGAATCAACCCCACGTAAACTTCCCTCAAACTTGGCATATTTTTTACGAACATCGCGGAAGTACGCAGCGATTTCTTCTAGTAATTCGATATTCAGACCGGTATCACTGTCTGTATCTTCAAAGATGGCTACAACCGATTCAGTTGCCGAATGACCATAGGTCATCGACATTGAGGAAATGGCAGTGTCGACATTATCGATGCCAGCTTCAACACATTTCATGATGGTGGCTGTCGACAGACCGGTAGTCGCGTGAGACTGCATATGTATAGGGATATCAATGGTTTGCTTAAGACTTTTAACAAGTTCATAAGCTTTGTAAGGCTTAAGCAAACCAGCCATATCTTTAATACATAATGAATGGGCACCCATATCTTCAATGCGTTTTGCCATATCCAGCCACATTTGCAAATCATGTACCGGGCTGATGGTGTAGGCCATGGTGCCTTGGGCATGCTTTTCATTATCCAAAACGGCTTTGATAGCAACTTCAAGGTTTCTCGGATCATTCATAGCGTCGAAAACGCGGAAAACATCTACGCCATTAATGCTGGCTCTTTCCACAAATTTACGCACCACATCATCAGCATAATGACGATAACCCAATAAATTTTGCCCGCGCAGTAACATTTGTTGTGGGGTATTGGGCATGGCTGCCTTAAGACTGCGGATGCGATGCCAGGGATCTTCACCAAGATAGCGGATACAGGCATCGAATGTTGCGCCACCCCATGTTTCGACTGACCAGTAACCTACCTGATCCAGTTTGTCGGCAATTGGCAGCATGTCATCTAAACGGAGTCGGGTAGCGAAAAGTGATTGATGGGCATCACGCAGAACGACATCGGTAATGCCAAGCTTTTTATTTGCTTCGGTCATATTATGGCCTTTGATTAAACTACTAATTCATGGAGCGACTTGGCGTCACTTGTTTTTTCGGTATTTGTGTATTGCACTGGATAAAACCGTGAGTAATGTTGAATCCTGAGAAGAGTGGGATTGTTGGTTGGACTTCGCTGACTGATTCCGACCTAATACAGCGGTTGGGGCCGGAATACCTTCAGCAGGAAGGGCACCAACACTTTTTTCATAGCGTGTAATTATCCACGACATTAATGTCGTTACCAGCACTAATACGGTCAAAAACACAAATACAAAACCCATGCCGGTCAGCATGAGCGTTAATCCTTCTGACATAAGGGTGGATTCTTCCATCTGTTTGCCTCTGATTTTTTTGGATAGTTAAAAGCCTGCAGCGTATTCAACTGTAAACAGCCGCAAAGTATAGCATTGTTGATTTAAGTCAGATATTTCCTTTATGCCAAATGCTGCTTATAAGCTGCAGTAACAACGATGTAAGCATATTCACTATCACGATTCATTTAGCGACCGGAGCGGCAAATCCTACTTCAATAATGCAATTAAAACCGGAATGGAGGTAGGGCTTGTTTCAGAAGTTAATCGATAACCTTATATAACAAAAAGCTTTTGCCGCTGGTGGAATATAAATATGACGGCTTTGGTTTTGGGCTTGTTGATCTTTCATATCCACCACTGCTGGCGACTATTTTTGTGTCCGACAAGGCGGAAAGCACGCCCTGTAGCCTTCCTAGATAAGTGATTGACAAATAAAGTCTGGAACGCATTTGAACAGCTTAGCTGGCCGCGTCGCGGTGAAATACAGGGATGTATTTCATACAACGCAGGCGGCCGCAAAAATAGTCCCAGCCCTTCGGGTTGTGACTGAAAAAGCGCCACTCTGTGTGGCCTACATGGATGTAGGTCAGGGGCGTGAGCAGGATACGGAAGCTTTGCTCGTCGTTTATTTAGAATAACTACAAAAACGCCGGGACAAGCAATGTTCCAGACATTGCTTTTGCATACACTCCATCCATGGAGATAAGCTTTTTTGAGCGCAAGCCCCAATGGGGTGAGATACAGGGATGTATCTCACAAAAGGCACTCCTCGTGCCTTGATTGATGCTTTTTCAGCTCACAATAAAGACGGAGATGAAAGATCAACAAGCCCTAGATCTTTTGAAAAAGGAATTATCTGGCTGTATTTATACTGCTGCAAAAGTGCAACTGCTACCATGGAAATAGTGAAGATGAACTGGTGAGAACATTACCACTCATAGCAACACTTGTTTTCACCGAAAATATTTAACACTGACGCGTTTGAATTATGAGGTCTGGATGACACCTGGAAAAGATGATTTTTGGTTCCTGCCGCTGGGAGGTTGTGGCGAAATAGGCATGAACCTTAATGTGTATGGACATAACGGGCGTTGGTTAATTGTCGATTGTGGTGTCACGTTTCAAGCCGAGGTGGATGAATTTGGTGAATCAATCAATAGCCAAAACCCACCGATTCAAATGGCTGATCCGCAATTTCTGATTGACCGTCGTCAGCAGCTGGATGGCCTGATTATTACCCATGCTCATGAAGATCATATTGGCGCAGTGCCTTATCTTTGGGAATACTTCCGGTGCCCGGTTTATACAACGGCATTTACCGCTGAAATGTTACGGCGCAAGCTGGTTGAACGAGGTCTCGCAGATAAAGTGCCGGTCATTGTGGTTGAAGCTGATGCCAAACGACAGATCGGCGTATTTCATGTGGAGTGGTTAAAACTGACTCATTCAATTCCCGAACCTTATGCATTGCTTATCTCGACAGCAGCAGGAAAAGTATTTCATACCGCGGATTGGAAGCTTGATAAAGGTCCGGTGGTGGGTCCGGCATATGATGCAGGCACCTTTCAAAAGTTAGCTGAATATCAGGTTGATGCCATGGTGTGTGATTCGACCAACGCCAATGTGCAGGGTTGGTCAGAATCAGAATCAAATTTATACAAAGGTTTGAAATTTCATGTTGAACAGGCCAAAGGCAGAGTAGTGGTTGCCTGTTTTGGCAGCAATATCGCCCGGTTACATACCCTGGCAAGAATTGCTGATGAAACTGGTCGACATTTGGGCCTGCTTGGACGCTCTTTAATTAACACCGTGTCGGCTGCCAAAAATGTTGGTTTATGGAACAGTGTAAAAACGTCGGTAGATTCAGCACATTTGGGCTTTTTACCGGCACATACGGTTTTATTGGTGGCGACCGGAAGTCAGGGGGAGCCGCGAACAGCCTTACATCGTCTGAGTCTGAACAGTTTTCGGGATATGCAGTTATCACCGGGCGATACTGTTATTTTCAGTTCAAAAGTAATTCCCGGAAATGAACTGGCGATTGCCACATTGATAGAACGGCTTAAAGTCATGCAGGTTGATGTGATTGATATTGATAATAGCGCGCTGCCCATTCACGCCTCGGGACATCCTGCCAGTGAAGAACTTAAAACCATGTATCAATGGGTGCAACCGCAGTGTGCGATCCCGGTACACGGCGAGTTAATGCATATGAAAGCCAATGCCAAAATTGCCAAAGCCAGCGGTGTGAGACAACAGCTTTTGGGACAGAATGGTGATTTGTTTTATATAGCGCCGGTTAATGGCATTCGTCGTGGAGCGGTAAAAACAGGACGCTGGGGGCTGGTTGATCGCAAGGAATTAAAAAAGCTTTAAAACATCAGTTGAATTTAAGCCTTGGCGTCAAACGCAGGGCCCCGGCGTTCTGAAGAAACCCGTCTTTCTATCCGCGTTTTCTGTTTACGCTTGCGACGTTCACGACGCTGCCTTCGCTCTTCATGAATTGTGTGCTGGGTTTTTTCCGCAGACGCCTGTCCAGGGTTAACCGGTTGAGTGCTGTAGGTAATTAAAAAGTTGTTATGATAAATTCGTGAAATATCCATCATGTTGACCTAAGGTTACACAAGTCATTTAGTTATAACGGTCGGAATTTATATATCTTTAGCCTTTTCATCATGTTAATACGGTTTTCCCCTAAATTTAAAGTGAATATTAAATGAAAAATTCGTTGAAAATCGGCTTGGCACTTGGCAGTGGGGCAGCAAGAGGATGGACACATATTGGTGTGATAAATGCTCTCGAAAAGGCAGGAATCAAGCCCGATGTGGTGGTTGGTACTTCAATAGGTGCTTTAGTTGGGGCAGCATATCTAAGTAATAAATTGCCCGATCTGCAACAACGATTGTTAAAGCTGACCAAACTGGAGACAGCGCGATTTTTTAATATCGGTTTTCCGTTTAACGGCGTGGTGAACAAAGATAAGTTGCATCAATTCCTAAGACAGTATGTGGCTGATGAAGCCACATTAATTGAAGACCTTCCGACGCGTTATGCCAGTGTAGCGACCCATCTTCATTCCGGTCAGGAAGTCTGGAATACTGAAGGAAAATTGCTTGAAGCCGTCTGGTCTTCTATTTCTTTGCCAGGTTTATTTCCAGCCATTAAGCACCATGGACGTTGGTTAATTGATGGTGGATTAGTCAATCCAGTACCGGTGTCGGTCTGCCGCGCACTGGGGGCTGATATTGTGATTGCAGTCAACCTGAATGGCGATATTTTAGGAAAACATCTGCATCAGAATCCTCCGGTTCCCAAGAATGATCAAAGCAGTAATCTGCTGAGTAACCGGATTGGTGAGTTTATTACTAATTACACGGGTAATCTTTTTGGTGAAGAGAAAACACCCAAAGAGGATGTACCGGATATGTTTGCCGCAATTGCTGCATCAGTCAATATCACTCAGGACAGGATTACCCGCAGCCGTATGGCGGGAGACCCACCGGATGTGTTGTTACAGCCACGTTTGTCGCATATTGGTTTGCTGGAGTTTTACCGTGCAGCTGAAGCGATACAGGCTGGCACGAATAGTGTTGAAAAAAATCTGGCAGAAATTCAATTTTGTCTTGGTCAACTTGATTAGATAATTTATCTGTTACCTTTTTAACCTCTGATAAGAACCAACTTCTATTTGCAACTGTCATGTCGTGAAGCTAAATTTTTAGTAGAAATCTACTGACAGTAACGCTACAAACTGTCAGGCTGAACAGAATAAATAAAATAACGTACATCTACAGAGATATAGGCAAATAAAGCATGAAAAATGGAAATGCGGGTATCAGTAAACTTAGGTTTTGGCTGGGATTAAGTTTATTCGTGGTGATGTTTCTGCTGCTAATGGTTCAGATAGACAGGCAGTGGACCAAGATGGATGAGATGACCCGTATCATGGAAGAGCAGGCCAAGGATATCCGCTCGACACGTGGTTTATTACGTAATCTTGAGCAAGCAATGCGAACGGCTGATTTCAGTAGCCGTTCCAACATCAGTAATGCTGAAAAATCAGCTTCGAATGAAACCGATGCGTTTGAAAGGGCTCGTCAGGCCGCTGAACAGGAAGACTATGCTCAGGGTGACTGGATGATGATGGCTTTTGGCAGCAACATTCGTACGCTGACTCCTTTGGTCTCTGCTGATGCCTATTCGTCTGAAGTACAACAATACGTCCTGGAATCTTTATTAGTCAGAAATCCCGATACGCTGGAGTGGAATGGCTTACTGGCTGAAGATTGGTCAACTTCAGCAGATGGGTTAACGATTACCTTTGCATTACGCCGAGATATTACCTTTTCAGATGGCGAACCGTTAACCGCCAAAGACGTTGAATTTACCTTTAATTTCATTATGAATGAAGCCATCGCGGCACCGCGCAGCCGTGCTTATCTTTCACGAATGGAGCGGGTCACTGCGCTGGATGATTACCATGTGGAATTTGTGTTCAAAGAACCTTATTTCAATAGTCTGCAATTGGCTGGAAGTCTGCAGATCATGCCGGAGCATTTTTACGGTCGTTTTCTCGATGATCCACAAACATTTAATGAAAGCCGGGGCTTATTACTTGGTTCAGGTCCGTTTCGTTTAGCCAATCCTGAAGGATGGTCTCCCGATGCAGGTGTCGTTGAACTGGTACGTAACCCACGCTATTGGGGGCCGGTCAGTGCTTCTTTTGATCGCATTGTCTGGCGAATTATTGAAAATGACAGTGCCCGTTTAACCACCTTCCGTAACGGTGATATTGATGTCTACAGTGCTCGTCCACGCGAATATCAAACGTTACTGGATGACAAAGACATCACCGAACGCAGTCAGAATTTTGAATATATGAGCCCCACCGCGGGTTACAGTTTTATTGCCTGGAATCAGGAACGAGGCGGTGAGAAGACTATATTTGCCGATAAACGGGTGCGGATGGCAATGTCCATGCTCACTGATGTAGACAGGGTATTGGAAGAGATTTTTCTGGGATATGGACAACCTGCAGCCAGCCCCTTTATGCCAGGCTCGGCTCAGCATGATAAGGCTAATGAAGCAATTGGCTACAATATCGAAAAGGCACGCGAATTATTATTGGAAGCCGGTTTTCAGGACAGCAATAATGATGGCGTATTGGAAACTCCCGATGGTGACAATTTTGAGTTTTCGCTGACTTACTTTCAGGACAGTGATGACACCCGCCGCATGGTACTGTTTTTGAGAGATTTATATGCTCGTTCGGGCATTATCATGGAACCAAATCCTACCGAGTGGTCAGTCATGGTGGAAAATATCCAACAGAAAAACTTTGATGCCATCACCCTGGCCTGGACCTCAGGTATCGAAATCGACATCTATCAGATGTTTCATTCCAGCCAAACCGTTGAAGGCGGCGATAACTTTATTAATTACCGAAATCCTGAACTGGATGCCATCATTGATGCGGCTCGTGGCGAGGTAAATGAGCAAAAACGTATGGCGTTATGGCATCAGGCAGAGAAAATTCTGGTGGAGGATCAGCCTTATACCTTCCTGTTCCGTCGCAATACCATGGCCTTTATTGACCGGCGCATTCACAATCTGGAAAAAACATCACTGGGTCTGAATCTGATGAGTGTCCCGGTCGAGATATATGTCCCGGCCGAACTGCAGCATAGTCGCTAGGGTCTGTTTATCTTTCATAGCCGCCTCTGTTGTGACTGAAAATGCACTAATCAAGGCGCGAGGAGAGCAGTTTAGTGACTCTAAATAAACGACGAGCAACGAAGAGTAGCGCATTTTCAGCCTCAACCCGCAGGGCTGGGGCTATTTTTCCGCCCTCCGGCGTTGAAAATGACTTATGTAGAACAACTACATTGCATCATTTCCGCCTTGTAGGACAAAAAAATAGCCTCCAGCAGTGGTGGCTATGAAAGATAAACAGACCCTAGGACCTAGACAGACATGCTGAATTATTTGCTGCGACGCATCTTCTTGATGATTCCGACGCTGCTCGGAATCACCATTGTCGTGTTTACTGTTATGGCTGCAGCTCCGGGCGGCATCAGTGCCCAATCGCTGGTTGATGGCATGGAACTGGAACCGCAAAGCCGTCAGGCGTTGGAAGACTATTACAACAAATTGTATGGTCTGGACCAGCCTGCCCCGGTGCAGTATGTCCGATGGTTAAATAATATTTCACCAATTGGTTTTGAAAGATTAGCTGACGGTAGTTTTGGTGAGTTTTCATTGTGGAAAGGCCCCGATCTTGGCACCAGCTTTCGTTATGGCAGACCGGTCACCGATATGATTGCTGAACGGCTGCCAATCACCTTGTTGCTCAATCTGATTTCAATACCACTGATTTATGCTCTGGCGATTGGTATCGGCGTACAAGCGGCTCGCCAGCGGGGTGGTCGCTTTGATGTCACCTCCAATATTTTCCTGCTCGGCTTATGGTCAGTGCCGAGTATGCTGGCCGGTGTTTTGTTTATTGGCTTTTTTGCTTCAGAACAATACTGGCGCTGGTTTCCAACCGGTGGCCTGATGCGTCGCGAAACAGCTGATCAAACGTTTCTTCCATTGTTTAGCAGCTTTGGCGATGCGTTTATTACCGTGGTGTGTGTGGCATTGATAACGGTTGCCTTAATCAGTGCTGCGGTGAGTTTTTCATTAAAAACCCGACAGTTCGCTGGAGTGATAGTAGGGGCCTTATTAGGCTATGCCATGGCGGTTAATCTGCATGGCGAATGGTTTGGTTTATTGCACCTGTTATTGATTCCTTCAATGGCAATGTTGTTCACATTACTGGCTGGACTCAATAATATTGCGCTTCGAATCGTAGTCACCGGTACCTTTGCGGTGGGACTGGGTTTGGCGATATCGCGGTTACTCGGAGTGGAAATTCTGCAAGGTGGTTATTTGCTGGATCGTCTGTGGCATTTGGTGTTACCGGTTATTGCACTTTCTTATGGTGGCCTGGCGTTTCTGGCCAAATTAACCCGCTCATCTCTGCTGGAAAATCTGGTCGCTGATTATGCCCGCACTGCTAGGGCCAAGGGTGTGGATGAAGAGGCCGTTTTATGGCGTCATGTATTTCGTAACTCGCTGTTACCGTTAATCACCGTTTCAGCAACCTTATTACCCAGTCTGTTGGCGGGCTCGGTGATTGTGGAAAGTATTTTCAGCATTGATGGCATGGGCAAACTGGCAGTTGAAGCAGTTCAGACCCGTGATCGTGAGCTGGTGTTATCGGTCACATTGATTTCCGGTCTGCTGACATTAGTCGGCTATTTACTGGCTGATATTGCCTACGCAATTGTTGATCCGAGGGTCAGTTATGACTGAGCAAGTCGTCGATATTCCAGTCAAGCAACTGTCTAAATCCTGGACCCAACAGGTGGTTTCTTCACTGTTAAAACGCACCAGTGCCAAAATCGGTTTAGCCTGGATTGGACTGTTAGTGTTAATCGCCACCTTTTCACCCTTTCTGGCCAGCAGTCATCCACTTTACATGGTCGTGGACGGACAGGCTTCCAGCCCATTACTGCAACATATGGAACCACTGGACTGGGTCTGGTTGAGTGGTTTTTTTATAACCCTGGTGATTTCCGCCTTATCCATTGTTGCCTGGAAAAAGATTTTGTTGTGGGTTGCCAGTATTGCCGTGGTGTCATTTATTGCTTACTCGAGCGTCACACCGCCGGTTCTGGTGGTATATGAACATTACCGTGAATTGGAAGCTGCCGGTAAAGTCGACAATATCATTCGGGCACCGATTCCCTATTCCGCTAAGGATTACCTGCGTGATTACGCCGATACCGGCATTGAATCACCCTTATCAGTAAACGAACGTACCCATTGGATGGGTACTGACGAAAATGGGGCAGACGTTGCATCCCGGATGATCCATGCGTCCCGTATTGCCTTGGGAATTGGGTTTATAGCTACGGGAATTGCCTTGGTTATCGGCACCATTATTGGCGGTCTGATGGGGTATTTTTCCGGCATTGTCGATATTATCGGCATGCGGCTGGTGGAAATCTTTGAAGCTATTCCAACATTATTTTTGTTGTTGTCATTCGTGGCGTTTTTTGGCCGTTCCATTTATATGATGATGGTGATTATCGGGATAACGGCCTGGTCAGGTTATGCACGTTATGTGCGTGCCGAGTTTCTCAAATTACGGCAGCAGGATTTTGTTCAGGCGGCAATCGCCAGTGGTTTGCCGTTACGATCAATTTTATTCCGTCATATGTTACCCAACGGGCTGGCACCGTTACTGGTCGCTACCAGTTTTGGTGTAGCTTCTGCGATTCTGGCTGAAGCGACATTAAGTTTTCTAGGTCTGGGGTTAGTCGATGATCCTTCGTGGGGACAGTTGCTTAATCAGGCCGTGCAATCCTCGACATTTAACTGGTGGTTGGCTGTTTTCCCGGGTGGTGCAATTTTTATGACGGTATTTGCCTATAACCTGTTGGGTGAATCATTGCGTGATGCCGTTGATCCTCATACCAATCGGGGTATGCAGTCATGAAATTACTGGAAGTTGAAAATCTGGTGACAGAGCTGGGTGAGGGCGAAAACTGGTTACGAGCGGTTGATAATATCAGTCTGGCTGTTGAGCCTGGCCAAACCTATTGTCTGGTCGGTGAATCTGGCAGTGGGAAATCAGTGACAGCATTATCGATCATGGGGTTATTACCGCATGGACATTACCGGCATCCTGATGGCCATATTCAGTTAATGGATCCTCAGGGACAATTACCTGAAATTGCCTTACTCAATGCGGATGACGAAACGCTGCGATCAGTTCGTGGCAGTCGGATTGCGATGATATTTCAGGAGCCAATGACCTCACTTAATCCCGTGCAGACGATTGGTGAACAGCTGGAAGAGGTGTTGCTGATACATCGTCCGGAACTGGACGAAGAAGCACGTAAACAGAAGATTCTGGCAGCATTGGCAGAAGTAAGGATTCCGGACCCGGAAGGTCGGATTCGGGAGTATCCCCATCGGTTATCCGGTGGCCAACGCCAGCGGGTGATGATCGCGATGGCGCTGATTTGTGAACCGGCATTATTGATTGCGGATGAGCCGACTACTGCCCTTGATGTAACGGTACAGGCTGAGATTCTCAAGCTGATGCGTGATTTACAGACCAAATATGGCATGGGCATGTTGTTTATCACCCATGATTTTGGCGTGGTGGCACAAATTGCCGATGTGGTTGGGGTGATGCGTAAAGGCAAACTGGTGGAAAGCGGTAAGACGGCAGATGTCCTACGTAACCCACAACATGCATATACCCAGAGTCTGATAGCGGCATTACCGGAGCGCCTGATCAGACCCGGCAGGCCCGTGAAACCAGAAAAAGTGTTGCTGGAAGTCAAAGACGTGTCTGTATATTTTCCGGTGCGTCGCGGTTTGATGCGTCGGGTAGTCGACCATTTTCGTGCCGTTGAAAATGTTTCTCTGCAAGTTAATGCAGGAGAGGTTGTTGCTCTGGTAGGTGAGTCAGGCTGCGGTAAGACAACATTAGGACGAGCCTTGTTACGGCTGCAGGAAGTGACATCTGGCAGTATATTTCTTGAAGGTCAGGATATCACCCAGGTATCCGCCAAAGCGATGCGGCCCCTTCGAAGAAGAATGCAGGTAGTGTTTCAGGATCCAGGGTCTAGCTTAAATCCACGATTGCCGATTCATACCACGTTAATCGAACCGATGCGGGTTCATGGTATTGGCAATAGTGATGCTGAACGTACTCAAATCGCAGCGCGGTTTTTGGACAGAGTTGAAATGCCAACCGATAGTCTATGGCGCTATCCACATGAATTTTCCGGCGGCCAGCGTCAGCGTCTTGCCATTGCCAGAGCTTTAGTGTTGGAGCCACGCTTTATATTATGTGATGAAATAACCTCAGCTCTGGACGTATCCGTACAAGCCGGTATTTTGCGATTGTTAAGGCAACTAGTCGATGAAGAGGGGATTGGCATGTTGTTTATTACGCACAATATGGGCGTAGTGGATTATCTCGCTGATCGTATGGTGGTGATGCATAAAGCAAAATTAGTTGAATCCGGTAATACCCAGGAAATCATGAACTCGCCACAAAACGAGCACACCAGAAACCTGCTGGATGCCGTGCCACGGTTGGATGATAACTATCTGGCTTCTGCTATCTGATAATAAAACCTTAACATCAACTTTTGATGCTCAAACTGGTCTGCATTGATAACGATTACCATTGGGCAATCAGTCTGTGGATTATTACAAGGATTATATGATGCGTACTCTCGTGCTGTTACTATCAAGTTTAATGCTATCTTTTTCAGTTCAGGCAGCAGAATCCTGTCCTGAATTTCTCGATTATGAACTGCCCAAACTGCATTCCAATGAAACAGTAAATCTATGCAAAGTTGCCAATGACAAGCCATTACTCGTCGTTAACACCGCCAGTCACTGCGGCTACACTCGCCAGTTTGAAGGACTTGAAGCCTTGCATCAGAAATATAAAGAAAGCGGTTTGATGGTTGTCGGCTTTGCCAGTAATGATTTTAACCAGGAAGCTAAAGAAGAAGCAGAGGTTGAACGGGTTTGCCGGGAAAACTTTGGTGTAACCTTCACCATGATTGCGCCAAGTTTTGTTACCGGGCAGAAAGCTAACCCGGTGTTTCAGGAAATCAATCGCCAGAGTGAACAGCCTGGCTGGAACTTTACTAAATATTTGATTAGCAAAGAGGGGAAAGTCGTCGCCACTTTTCCAAGTAAAGTTCAGCCCAGCGATAAAAAGCTGATCGATGCGATAGCTTCTTTGTTGTAATCCGTTACAAAATTCAAATCTACTGACTTGGCAAAAGTGCGTGTTGTGGTTTTTCTCAGGTCTTTTGTATAACTGAAACAGCATGAGCATCAAACCTAATCGTTGTTCAAATTGTCGATGGTTAATAACGTTTAGCTGGATAATGATGAGCATAATCTCACCGCTTGCTAACAGCCAGGAGTCAGCCGGTAATGTAGTGCTATTACATGGTTTGGCTCGCACAGCGGGCTCAATGGAATCGATGGAAAGCCAACTGAACAATGCGGGATATCAAGTTTGTAATATTGATTATCCTTCCCGTAAACATCCTATAGAAAAGCTGACTCACGAGTTTGTTGTGCCTGAAATTCAAGAATGTTTTGGAGATTCTCGAACACCTGTTCATTTTGTCACCCATTCACTGGGAGGCATTATTGTCAGACAACTCGCGGCGGATCATAAGCGAGTCAAAATCGGACGGGTAGTCATGTTGTCGCCACCTAACCAGGGCAGTGAAGTGGTCGATAAATTAGGTACCTGGGGTTTATTTCAATGGATAAACGGGCCTGCCGGTAAGCAGCTGGGGACGACACAAGACGCCGTGCCCAAACAGCTGGGGCCCGCAACATTTGAGCTGGGCATTATTACTGGCAACCGCTCGATCAATCTGATCTTATCGACCCTGATTCCCGGCCCTGATGACGGCAAGGTTTCTATTAGAAATGCCAAATTAGATGGTATGCAGGATTTTCTGGTTGTTGAGCAAACACATCCTTTTATTATGGCGAACGATATGGTTCAGTCACAGACCTTGTATTTTCTGCAAAACGGACGTTTCAGGCATTAAACCGTAAATTTTTAAACACGGGCAAATATCCCGCGGTTTGCGGTCAAAAAACTGTTTGAGCTTTCTGGAGGGTGAGTAATCGTATTTTAGGAGAACTGTATGATGTTAATAATCCGTGCAAGCAGATATATCCTGCCTTTCTTATTGTTGATGGGGGCTGCGCCACTGATGGCTGATGAGCATCAGAAACATGACTATAAAACCCTGGTGCTGGATATTCTGATTACTGGGGACAGTTCAGTAGCGGGCGATAAAGCCGAGAATGCAGAAAAGATTGCCAAGTTCAGTGAACATCTACGAAACGAATTGAATGATAAAACACAATTTAACATTATTAATGATGCTGATTCACTGGCAAAAGTTAACGCAGCAGATGAAAAACAGGATTTGCATCATTGCAACGGTTGTGAAATTACCCTAGCCAAAGAACTGGGAGCAGAGTTGGTGGTTATGCCAAATGTTTTCCGCATGAGTCATTTGATTTCGACATTACATGTTGAGTTTAAAGAGGTAGCCTCAGGAAAATTGATCAAGCGTAAATCGTATGATTTTCGTGGCAACACTGATCAGGCTTGGGAACGGGCGATTAAATATGCCATGCGGGATTTAAAAGATTGGGATAGAAAGTAATCTAGGGTCTGTTTATTGATCTTTGTTGGTTATTTTTTGAGCAGCATGGTGACTCGATATAATTGTGGTTCACCACAAACAAAAATTACACCAAATCACCATGCCAAGACTCATGTTAACCGACCAACGGTGGCAAACGCTATCCAGACTGATGTATCAAAGTGGCCGTATTTACAACAAACCCGAGCACAGAATGACGCTCGAAGGGATATTGTAACGAATGCGAACCGGCGTTTACCCAGAGAGTTTGGGCAATGGAGTACCGTTTTCCGACAATTTAGCTTATGGTCGAAGAAAGGTCTATTGGAAAGGCTGTTCAAAGCATTATCACGTGGCACGGACATGGAATGGTTGTTCATTGATGGCAGTATCGTTAAAGCCCACCAACATAGCTCTGGCGCGGCTTCTCTCAAAGGTGAAGCGATAGGCCAAAGTCGGGGCGCCACTTCACCAGAATCAAGTATTTCCGGGCGATTGCAACGCGCTACGACAAGCTCGAACGGAATTATTACAGCATGCTCATGCTGGCGTTCACCATCATGTGGCTGCCAATGTGGGCTGGTTCATTTTTGTACAGCAAAGATCATTGTCGGCATTCTGTTCATTTTGACGCAAGTTTTCATTCCATAATATTTGGTTATAGAGTTAATTCACTCCGTTCTCAAAATACAAAATGGATTATCTCTAAGGGAATGAGCACGCTAAAATTGAGCGGCTATTTGCGGCGTTATCTCAAGGACTCACGCTAATTGCTGATAATGTTGAAGTAGCCGCTACCGATAAACAAGCCCCCTGAGGTGTTGAAATATTCGAGAATATAATGTGTAGTGCCAAACTACTATTTATAAACACCGTTACTTTAGTAGCAGATAAATACAGATCAATCCCGTTACCGAAGATAATCCCAACGACACAAATAATAGATTCCGATAGGTCGTTACTTGTTTTCTGGCCTCTTCAGCTGCGGTTTCAAATCCATTAATCGCTTGTTGCATCTTCTCGGCCAACACGTGAATGGACTGAGCATTTTGAGTCGCTGCTTCTTGTAATTCTTCTATCTGTTTGACGAGAACCGGATCGGCTTTAATGGTTTCAGGTTTTGCTGTAAATGCCGGAATTGCATAGGCAGCAACCTGGGCAACATAAGGTGCAACAGCCTTAATAATCGGTAGAAATTGGATGGCCATAAATAAACTCGTGTTGAGTGTGAGCAATAAAGTGTAATTTTTGTTATAAATCCAGCAAAAAAATTAAAGTTAATGTTATAACAACCGACTTTATAAATAAGTTTGTTTCAGGAAACTTTAGCATGAGTAATCCAATTTCTGTTGATATGCGTTCCTTCACTGCCTCCAGTGCTTCCACTGGAGACAGCAAAAGCAGTGGTCAGTCGTTAGATGCCAAAATTGCTGCTTTAAAACAAAAATTGGTTGATTTGTTTGACGATCTGAAACAGACTGTTCAAGAAGCAACACCTGAATCAGCGAAAAAAGCAAAAATGATTCAAATGCAAATCCAGGTGACTCAAGCTCAAATCATGCAGCTGGAAGCAATGAAACAGCAAAAAATTCAAGATGAACAGCGTGAACAGCAACAAACAGATGCGGCAAATAAACAAGCCACTGTTCAAACAGAATCGACCATCGGTCAAAATATAAACTCCTTTATCTAAACATAATTCCTTAGCAAGCCGTCATTGAATTACGCTTAATTGACCTCATTTGTTAAGCTAGTCGATTTACCTATTATCTGTACAAAATTTCTACCGTTATTGGACGAAAATTCATCGTCAACGCGATATTGTCTGATTACGTTTGTCTATTGACCTTCGGGGAAGGGCGTTGTGTGTAGCATTAATGCCCAATCCCGCTTTTAACAACTTGATCTCATACAAGGAGACATCGTGAACAAGGCACTCATTTCGGTTCTTGGTAATGACCAGCCCGGCATTATGGCCGCTGTTGCTACCATCATTACTGAGCATGGCGGTAATATTGAAAATCTCAGTCAAACACTGCTTCAGTCGGTATTCGGCGCTTTATTGATGGTTTCAATGCCAGAAGAAGCTCAGTGTGAAGAATTACACAAGGCACTACAGCAGGTAGGCCAGAAAATGCGTTTGTCGATTCACGTTGATCCCTGGGACGAGCAGCCGACAGCATGGCAGGAAAACCCACCTGAAGTACAACCCTATATTTTGACCGTTATTGGTCCGGATCGCCGGGGTCTGGTGGCAGAAGTCTCCACTCAGCTGGCTCATCATGGCGTCAATATCACCAACATTCAGGCGATATTTAAAGGGGGTAAAAACCCAATGGACAATCTGATGGTGTTTGAAGTTGATGTACCTCGTTCTACCGTGATGCAGGATCTACGGGATGCCCTGCATTTAGTGGGGCAGCGGTTGGATATCGAAATTGATACACAACATCGTAAGATTTTCGAATCCGTGAGCAACATCAGTAATTAAGGAACCTCTCATGCTCAATGAAAAAGATATTATTTCCACTCTGATGATGGTTCGGGAGCAAAACCTGGATCTTCGCACCGTGACTGTTGGTATCAACCTGACCGATTGTGTCAGTCATGATCTGGAAACATTCAAACGTAAAATTTACGACAAAATCACCCGCTATGCCGGTCAGTTAGTCGCTTCCTGCAATCGTATTGAAAGACGTTATGGTATTGAAGTCGCCAATAAACGTATTTCCATCAGTCCAATTGGTGTGGTTGGGGCTCCTTTCAGTTCGGAACAATTGGTCGAGGTCGCCGTAACGCTTGATAAGGCAGCTCATGAACTGGGTGTCGATTTTATCGGTGGCTTCACTGCTCTGGTAGAGAAGGGCATGAGTAAAGGCGATCAGGCTTTGATCGAAGCGATTCCCCAGGCTCTGACTGAAACGCAACGAATCTGTTCATCCGTCAATGTCGCCAGTACCCGTGCCGGTATCAATATGGACGCGATTCTCAAGATGGGACAAATCATCAAACAGGCGGCAGAACTCACCGCCGACGATGATGGTCTGGCTGCTGCAAAACTTGTTGTTTTTGCCAATATTCCTCAGGATGTGCCGTTTATGGCAGGTGCTTATTTAGGTATTGGTGAAGCCGATGCCGTTGTCAGCGTAGGTGTGAGTGGACCAGGTGTAGTAAAAGCGGCTTTAGAAAAAGCCCTGGCTGAAGATGAAAATATGGATCTGAGTCGAGCTGCAGATGTGATCAAACAAACGGCCGCCCGGTTAACCCGTGCCGGTGAACTGGTAGGTCGTGAAGTGGCACAATTACTCAATCTGCCATTTGGTATTGTCGACTTATCTTTGGCTCCAACACCAAATCGTAACGACAGTGTTGGCGAAATCTTTGAAGCCATCGGTATACCAGCGTTTGGTGCGCCAGGCAGTACGGCCTTTTTATCCATGCTCAATGATGCAGTGAAGAAAGGAGGTGCATTTGCCAGTTCGCACGTCGGTGGACTGAGTGGCGCGTTTATTCCGGTTTGTGAAGATTTAACGATTGCTGAATCGGCAGCCAATGGCACTTTGAGTTTGGAAAAACTTGAAGCCATGACCGCCGTCTGTTCAGTCGGTCTGGATATGGTGGCTATCCCCGGTGATACTTCAGCGGAAATGATTTCAGCCATCATTGCTGATGAAATGGCCATTGGCGTTATCAACAAAAAAACTACGGCGGCTCGATTGATTCCCGCTCCAGGTAAAAAAGCCGGTGATATTGTGCGTTTTGGTGGTTTATTGGGCGAAGGCCCAGTGATGGCAGTCAATATGGGCAGTCATGAAAATCGTTTCGTGCGTTTAGGCGGACGCATTCCGGCGCCAATACAAAGTTTGGTGAATTGATTCAATATCCCATGCCAGCAGTGTTGGTGTGGGAATTTTCCGAATCTTAATTGAATGAAAAAACTTGTTTTACAGTTTGTCATCCACCAGTGGGATAAATCCCAACTCACAGAACATCATGAACAACTAAGACAGGCGCTGCCTGATCGTTATCCCATGAGTAATGAGGTATTAGCATTATTCAATAATAAGGTATTGCTGGATCAACTTGGCGATGACGTTTCAGGTAATCGTCTTCGCTATCAGCTGATAGACAATCATTTGTTAATTGACCGTTTTCATTTTGATCTCGATCTCCAGACAGTTGAGTTCAAACCCCGATTACAGGCTGATGAGCCTCCGATATTACTTGCCAAGCTCAATGAAGGATGGGTGCAATGCCAGTATCAATGGCGTTATCGAGTGGATGATGGTGGGTTTATTTACTGGCGATATGAAAAAATAATTGTAAATGCGTGTTTTATAGAAAAAGTGAATTCAACCGTTTTTCTTGATTCACCACCAGACCAATGTTTCAAACAACGCGTATCGATCTGAACAACCAATCAACGATTTCATTTTTATACGTGAAGCAGCAAAAATATATCGCTTATCTTGATGCTGTCGTTCTGATCAATGCCTGCTGGCTCTTTCGGAGCTACTTTTAGGATGATTGAAAATGCCCAAGTAAAGCACAAAAAAGCTGTTTATGAGTGATCTCTATTCATCTCACCCGTTGGGCCAGACTCTAAAAACGTTTACCTTCATGAATAGCAAGGTCTCTCCTGTGCTTCTTTGCATAGCATAGGCAAAAACAATGTCAAGAATATGGCTTGTTATGAAGCTTATGAAGTCGTTCTAAATAAATGACAATCAACACTCTGGCACCATTAGCTTGTCTTCATGGCTAAGGTAAAACATCCTCGTTTTAAGGTGAGAAATATCCCTTGTAATAAAAAAGTAATGTGCCTAAGATGCACCGGCCTTTTGTCCTTTTACGGTCAACTGGCATGTCGAATATTTTGTAGATGGATTGTTTTTTATATTGATTCAGGAATTTGAATCGTGGCTGTTACTAAAGGATAAATGCAGTGAGTCAATAATTCATCCTTCAGCGGTAATAAAAAACAGGTATTAACCTATTAACAACGAACTCATCAATCGAAACATATTAAAATTATCGTCAATGATTAACGGTGCAACCGATACTCCAGAGGTTGCAATAATCAAATTTTGTCTGCATGAGCATAATCAGATCAAAATTCTTGATAGCACTTCTTCGATAACAAATGTTTTTGGCTTTTCAGTTAAGGCTTTAATCAAAAACCCCTCTCTTCTCTGGTCAAAAATATTTCCTGAAGATCGTGTCAATATCCTTCAGAAGTTGAATGAATCTGCCCAAACGATGCAGCCTCTGAATATAAGTTGGCGGCTATCGCATCCCCTCAAGGGTGAAGTTCTGTTGGATTGTAAAGCGCTCCCTGAAACCGATGCAGAAGCCAAAATCGTTTGGCATGGCTATTTTCAAGATATCACTGAGCTAAAACGTGTCGAACAGGAAAACCAAGTGCACCTGCATTTTCTTGAATGTCTGGATCAGGTCAACCGGGCCATTCAGGGAACCAATGATCTTGAGCAGATGATGAGTGATGTTCTGGCAGCGATTCTGTTGTGTTTTGAATGTGATAGAGCTTGGCTTTTATATCCTTGTGATCCAACAAGTGCCACTTGGCACATTCCCATGGAGCAGACACACCCTGATTTCCCCGGCGGTTTGGCTGCCGGTGTTGATTTTTCAATGACTAAGGAAGCTGCGGTTGGGTTGGAAGCCTATCTGAGCAGTAAACAACCCGTAACATTAATTCCCGATCTTGATTGTGCAGATACTCCCGAATTTTTCAAAGAGCATCAGATTCGCTCCATCATTGGTACTGCAATTTATCCAAAAACAGGTAAACCTTGGGTGTTTGGTTTACATCAATGTTCCTATGGACGTGTTTGGACTGATAATGAAAAACGTTTGTTCAGTGAAATTGGCCATCGGCTGTCTGATGGTTTAACCAGTTTGCTGATATATCGTGAACAGCGTGAAAGTGATGAGCGCTTTCGGCAGGCATTTGAATTTGCTGCAATTGGAATGGGTATATTGTCATTGGGTGGTCAGTGGTTACGTGCCAATCATTCCATTTATGAAATGTTCGGTTACTCTGAAACTGAACTACTGAAAATGACCTATCAGGAGATGACCCATCCTGATGATTTGCCAAAAGGACAGGCTGAGCTGGATCGGCTGATTGCAGATCAGATTCCCTATATGCAGATTGAAAAACGTTATCGGCATCAGAACGGGAAGTATTTCTGGGCAAGACTTACAACCAGCATTGTCAGAGGAACAAACAATCAGCCGCTGTATTTTGTCTCGCAGATAGAAAATATTGAGAAGGGGAAGAAATCTGATCAAAGCATCGCCCTGTTAAATTTTGCCATCAATCAGGTAAAAGAGTGTATTTATTTACTCGATAGGAAAGGACGCATCAGATATGTCAACGATGAAACCTGCCATACCATGGGATACCATTACGATGAGTTATTGACTATGTCCGTTCCAGAGGTTGATCCAAATATCTCCCAACAACATTGGAATGAACATTGGCAAGAACTCAAACAAGAACGTTCCGTTCGTTTGGAAACCCACCATAAGACAAAAACGGGCAGGATCATTCCAGTCGAGGTTAATGCCAACTATTTTGAGTATGGGGGGATAGGCTACAATCTGGCATTGACCCATGACATAACCGAAAGAAAAGCGGTAGAAAGTGCGTTACGAGAACAGGAAGAACGTTTCCGTCAGCTTGCCGATAATATTGAAGAAGTCGTATGGTTGACCGATCTGATGAAGGGGCATCTGCTTTACATTAGCCCTGCCTACCAAAAAATTTGGGGACACAGCTGCGACAGTCTTTATGAAAAACCCTCATCCTGGCTGGAAATAATTCATCCTGAGGATATCAATAGTGTTCGTCAGGCTCTCGTTAATGGCAAAGCCGTTGGTGAATATGATATTGAATTTCGTATTATTCGCCTAGATGGCACTATTCGTCATATACATCAAAAAGCTTTCCCTATCCTGAATGAATCGGGTGAGCTGTATCGAATTGCCGGTACTGCTCAGGATATAACGGAACGCAAAGAGCAGGAAGCTCATATAGAGTATCTTGCCTATCACGATTCATTAACCGCATTACCTAACCGCTTACTGACTATGGATCGTCTGGAGCACGCCATAACGCACGCTATTCGTCACACAGATGTACTGGCGGTTTTGTTTCTGGATTTGGATCGATTTAAAACCATCAATGATTCACTTGGTCATCAAGCCGGTGATTTGTTGTTGCAACAAGTCGGTTCACGTCTGCTCGAGGTCTTGCGACAAGAAGATACTATCGGTCGGGTGGGAGGGGATGAGTTTCTGATTCTGCTCCCCAGTATTAACTCGCCTGACGATGCGGCACATGTTGCTAATAAGCTTCTCGACGTATTATCTCCGCCTTTTATGGTAATGAGCTATCAGTTACATGTTAATGCCAGTATTGGCATAAGTTTGTGTCCCCGTGATGCCGTAAACGCCGAAACATTAGTGAAATATGCTGATACAGCGTTGTATCTGGCGAAAGAGCAGGGCCGGGGCGTTTTCCGTTTTTTCAGCCCCGAGCTGGATGATCGCGTTCATGCACGACTGCAATTGGAAAATGATTTACGCGTTGCTTTAGAAAACAATGAACTGTATTTGCATTATCAACCATTGATGGATTTGAACTCGGGCGAATGCATTGGCACAGAGGCGTTATTGAGATGGTTACATCCCGAGATAGGTTCTATCTCACCAGGGGATTTTATTCCGGTTGCTGAAGAAACGGGGCTGATCTTACCGATTGGCGACTGGGTTCTACGAACCGCTTGTATTCAGGCAAAAAAATGGTTTGAGGCGGGTATCACAAATTTTCGGATGGCAGTTAACCTGTCACGCAGACAATTGGATAATGCCGGTTTAGCCACAGATATAAAACGAATTCTGGATGAGACAGAATGTCCGGCATATCTACTGGAACTGGAAGTCACTGAATCCAGTGCCATGCAGAATCCGGAACAGGCTATTGTTATCTTAAACTCGCTTCATGAAATGGGTATTTGCCTGGCACTTGATGATTACGGAACGGGTTACTCCAGCCTGGCTTATCTAAAACGTTTCCCGTTTGATCGGCTTAAAATTGATCGGTCATTTATTGATGGGATCCCAGATGATGCTGATGATATGAGCATTGTGCAGACAACCATTATTCTGGCGCGTCAATTGCGTTTAACGGTCATAGCCGAAGGCGTGGAAACCCAGGCCCAGTGCGATTTTCTTAAGAAACATCAATGTGATGAAATTCAGGGCTATTTGTTCGCAAAACCAATGCCGGCGGATGAGCTGGAAAAACGATTTGGATTTGGTAAGCTGCAATTGGGTTAGTTTTTTGAAAATGACGTGTCGGACTAAAGCTCGTCATGGTGTTTTTAACGTGATTGCTTACGCTTTTGTTCCTATCGAGAGCTGGTTTTTCTGATCTGGGTTATTTTCATATTCAATCGTATCTGTTTATTTATGGACTTCTGCTACGCTGCTTATTTCAATCATCCGATAATCAATGTTAAAACTGACCAGATCAATCAATAAAGTAACAAAAATAATAATCTCAAAATTAATGGTTTTAGTGGATGTTTCAAAGAAAAAAAGTGAACAGGATTGTATGGGTGACGCTGGCGATAAATGGATTTATGAGCTTTCCTGTTGACGTTCAGGTGGATAACCCAAATTGATGCAGAAAATGTTGCAAATGGATTTTGACAACAAAACCATTTGTTGTTCATTAACCAATAGCAATAAGCTTGTCATATGCTTTCCAACGGGTGAAAATTTGAAATATGGATAAACCCTTTCTTGATTCCTTTAGCGAATATGTACATTTATTATTGGATGCTATTTGTGTTGTAGATGAAGATAGCCGCATTATCTATATCAGTGACGGAGCACAGCGTGTATTTGGGTATCCACCTGAAGAAATGATCGGCAAAAGAATGCTGGATTTGTTGCATCCAGACGATCAAGAAATAACTGAGCAAAGTATTTCTTCAGTTATGCAGGACAAGCAGGTACTGGACTTTGAAAATCGCTATATTCGTAAAGACGGTCAAATCACCCATCTGCTTTGGTCCACCAGTTGGTCAGATCAACATAAAATGCGCATCGGGGTTGCGCGTGACATCACCAGTATCAAAGCTGCTGAGGCAATGCAAAAAACCTTGGTTGCAATTTCTGATACAGCGCATCGAACGAATGGCATAAAACAAATTTGTCAGCAAATTTTGTTTCACATCGACACGCATCTCTCTGTAGCTACATTCGGCGTGGCAATCTTTCCGAAAAATAATGAAACATGGCAGATTGTTTTTGAAAGCGTTGGTGGTTGTATGAGGATCCTGGCCAATGAAGCGATGTTTCGCATAGCCAGTCAGAGTGAGATTGCTCTGGAAAAAAATGATGCTAGATCAGTGTTACTGGTGCCACTGCTTTTTGGTGAAGCATGTTATGGAGTACTTGCGCTGGCATTAATGGAACAGGATTATTTGCTTACTGAAAACCACCGAACATTATTAACCTTTACGGCTTTGCAGGTGGCTACCGCTATTGAACGCTACCAAAGCATTGAGAGACTGCAACACCTTGCTTTATATGATGCTTTGACCGGTTTGCCTAATCGTGAATTGTTTGAAGATCGCGTTCAAAGATCGCTCTTAAGAGCAAAGCGTGAAAAAAATTGCTTTGCTCTGATGTATATGGATTTGGATAAATTTAAAGAGGCCAACGATACCTTTGGACATGCCGCAGGGGACTTTTTATTAAAAGAAGCAGCACGGCGTATTGTCGCTTGTGTTCGTGATACAGATACTGTGGTGCGATTTGGTGGTGATGAATTTGTGGTGTTACTCGATAGTATTGATAACCGACAAGGCGCGCTTACTGTCGCTGAAAAAATTCGTCTGGCGCTTTGCGAACACTTCCAATGGCAAGGAAACGACATAGCGCTTTCTGTCAGTATTGGTATCTCATTGTTTCCCGAACAAGGAGATCACATTCCTCGATTGGTCGCTGCCGCTGATGAAGCCATGTACAAAGCCAAAAAGCGTGGTAAAAACTGTATTTTTTGACGCTATCAGTGAATCGTTAGGCCACTCGAAGTTCCCTGTTTTTGTTTTATCCATTCTTCTTCAAAGTCATTAATAGTGAGAGGATGAGAGACAAAATAACCTTGGGCATAATCACAGCCTAACCGCTTTAATTCCGTAAGCGTTTCTTGATCCTCTATTCCTTCGGCCAGTGTTTTCATGTCAAAAATCTGGGCCGTTGAAATGATCGTTTTGACAATGGCCATATTTTTTTTATCAGTCAACATATTTTTAATGTAAAACATGTCGATTTTTAGAATGTCAGCCTCAATATTTCGAAGGTAGCTGAGTGATGAATGGCCCATGCCAAAATCATCTATCGCCAGAACAAATTTTTCCAGTTTGAGTTGTTTAATGATTTCTATCGCGAGCTCAGGATCATGCATTATCCCTGTTTCGGTCAGTTCCAATTCAAAATCTTCCGGGGTTAAACCAGAATCTTTGATATCTGCTATAAACTCTTCAACAAAGATCAGGTTATTAAAACTTTTGGCAGAAATATTGATTGCCATTCGAATATCCCGATCGGTTACTAATGCGTAACCTTGTTTTTTCCAGGAGAGCAGAGCGTGGCTGGTAAGCTGAATCACTAATTTTGTAATTTCATTGATTAAGCCACGCTCCTCGGCGATAGGGATAAAAATATTGGGGGGAATACTACCCAATGAGCTGTCATCCCAACGTAACAATATTTCGGCCCCTGAAAGGTTCATTGTCTGTAAGTTAACTTGTGGTTGAATCCTGATGGAAAAGCTATTGGGATCAAATTTTAATGAGTACTCCAGCCTTTTTGCGATAAGGGAGTGTCGATGTATTTCTTCGCCTAAACGTACATTGAAAAAATAACTGGACAGCAATTTTTCTTTTGCAATATGCAATGCGATAGCGGCTCCTCTCGTCAGTGCGTCAAAGTTGTCGGCATCTTGTGGATATAAGGCAATACCAGTTCTGGTATTCACCATCACCTTTGAATCGGAAATAGAAAAAGGTGCTTTTAACGTATTCTGCAGTCGCGTTACCATTATTTCGACTGCATCAACGGAGCTTACTACTGCTGCCAGAGCAAATACATCACCATTGATTCTGGCAAGTGAGTCAAACTCGCGATCAATTATCGTATGATCGATATCGAAATTTTTTGAATCATCATTAAAAACATAGTGAGCCAGTGAATCTGTACTTCTTATAATACTGGTTATTCGTTGGCCGACAGCATGCAGCAACGTATCACCAGCAATATAGCCGAGCGTTTCTTGAATATCTTCATGATTAACAAGGTCAAGGTAAACAACAGCAATGGTATAGTTGTAGCGCTTGGAAAGTTGCAGAAGGTGTTTAACTCGATCAGCAAATAGATTTTTATTTGCCAGTCCGGTTAGTTCATCAAAATACGCCAATTGCTTGATTCGGTGCTCTTTAGCTTTAATATCCGTCAAGTCCCGCCAGACTACCTGAATGCAGGTTTCATCATGAAATATAACTGGCGTCAACGTTACTTCGATTGGCGTATTCTCACTTTGTGCGGTGTGGTGAAGCCATTCAAACCGTTGATAACCTTCGGTCAAAGCTTTACTTATGTATTGCTTTGCAAGATCACTACTATAACCAGCAGGCTGAGAAACCGGCGAAATGTCGAGAGGCGATAGACCAATCAACTCCTGCCGAGTTGCAAAACCATAAAGTTTGGCTGCCGCATCATTACATTCGGTAATGATCATTTCTTTACCGATAATACCCATTGCATCGGCCGATCTTTGTAATAAAACCGCAATCTGTGACTCATTTTGTCGACGCAGTCGATCATTTTCAATTAGCGTTTCGCTTAAACGATCACGCATTTTCCTTGCCTCATAAAGGCTCTCAAGGGTTGCAAGGATAGGACTAAGACGTTTGATGGTATTCTCGTTATAAGCGCCATTAGTTTTCGAGAGCTCTATCATACCGACGACATTGCCATTATGTGAAAAGGGAAGCCCAAGACACGAAGTGAATTTTGGCTGGCATGGTTGTGCTTCATCTGAATGGCTATTCGTATTTGGTGAATTGTTAATTACTGGTTTTCCAGAGGCCATCACGCTATCAAGCAGATTATGCGGATTATGCGGATTATGGAAATCAAGTGGATTTGTTTGATTGACTTTGTACAAAGCTTGGTTTTTGCCATTGGATTGGATATCAGTCAATACTCGCACTTTCAGGTAAGGGGCTTGGTTTGCATCATAACGAACATCTCCAATCAAGCCGAAAGCGCTATCTGTAAAATCAATAAGCTCGTTTAATAGCAGTTCCAATGCGCTGTCATACGAGGCATCAAGGATAAAAGCTTTTTGAATGCGATCAATTGTTTGTTGTAATCTTAATTGTTCATCATATTTATCAGATACCTCTTGCCTTGCAACCTGGATTGACTCATGACTGGCATACATATACGCATCAAAGGCCAGCGTAATATCCAATAAGGCAACCTTGTAAAGTGCGTGGATTGAGGGTTCGATTAATGCCGGTGTATGAGAGAGAATTTTGGCAACATAGTGACTCGTCAATTCAAGATAAATAGCATACGAGCCAATATACCACTGCGTGGTGAGACCCACACGTTCATGGGCTATACCGACACGGATGCGATCCTTTGCGTAATCCAGGTCGTATATTCCGGCAGTCAGCCTTCGAAAGTAAGCTTTTTGAGTGGTTTTTAACTTAGCGACGATTTGAGGATCCGCCAGAAAATCTTGTGCAAAATCAAATGTCTTCAAATGATCATAAAAGGCATCGATCAACTCAGTTTCATAGGATTGCAATGGACCATGCAGGGCGCGAAGTAGCCCAATATCTTCACTATGCAGGCGGATCAGATCCTTACGATGGTGAAAACTTGTTTCATCTAGTGCTAGATGTTTGAAGATGACTTCCATTGCTTGCATGAGCTAAATGTCCATCTATATAAGAGCAGTATTACATACCTAACAGCACGTTTATTGTTACACATTTATGGCGAATGGATGATGGTTTTCGTTATCTTTACATCAAACTATAAAATGTCATATTTTTAAAGAAAAAGGTATTGTCTCGTCAGAATTTACATGATTTTTTCTTGATACCAATAAAGTAATGTCACAACTGCAGCAAGCGTAACGCGTTATTTCCTTTGATTGAAGTAGCAATGTCGTAACAGCTTTTATCCAAATTCATATTGCGAGTTATTCAGCAATGAAGACAACATCCTCGGCAACACAACCACCATTAGAAATCTCAAAAAATTTACAAAAGTCGCTGTACCAGACCGTTTCCCAAACACTTTTTCTCTGTCGAGTAATGGATTTATATTCACATTCCCGTTGCAGTATTTCTCGTTCCCACGCTCCTGCGTGGGAACGGACTTTTTTAAACCAAATTCAAGTTTTATGACCACTTGATACATTTTTCTATCACCTAAATTTCCAATACCTTGTTGTGTAACGCAGGTCGCGCGTGAGGTGTTTGTTAGGCATTTGCAACTCGACAATAACAATAAATAAAATTTTGGTTGGTGCCAAAAGGCGTTTTATGCCTTTCGTACTCATGACCCAGTAGTACGAACGGCTCACCAAATTGATCATGTAACGATTCAGCGTCGTATCTTTGCACTAGCAGCCCGCTACATTTTTCTGGCCCATCTAAAGAGAAAGTAGAAACAATGACATGACCACCAGGCTTAACCGCATTTAGGACAGCTTTTACGTACTTTTCTCTTTGCTTCTGATCGTTAAGAAAATGAAATACAGCTCTATCGTGCCAAACATCTATGGAATGCTTTGGAACACTGAAT
This sequence comes from Methylophaga nitratireducenticrescens, assembly GCF_000260985.4. NCBI lineage: Bacteria > Pseudomonadati > Pseudomonadota > Gammaproteobacteria > Thiotrichales > Piscirickettsiaceae > Methylophaga > Methylophaga nitratireducenticrescens. Next base: position 2,165,303 of record NC_017857.3, on the reverse strand, counting down.
TTTGTTACATCCTCCACAATCCATTCAACGGCATTCGCCCGTTCTCCGAGCCTTGTTTTCGCAACTTCTAAAGCAGCAGATGATATATCAAGTACTTTTATGTTTGAGTAACCTAGTGAAAGTAAATCGTCCACGAGTGTTGAAGCACCACCACCAACATCAAGAATGTGCGCTTCAGTGTTATTTTCAAGTTTTCTTATAATATCAATCGAAGCCGCAGCGTGAGGCTGGAACCAGCTCACTTCATCGCTTCTTTTTGTTGTATAAACCTTTTCCCAATGATTTTTCTCGTTCATATAAATTCCTTATGCTTGAGGATTTGGTTGCTAACGTCAGGGCTAAGCCGCCGGTTTGAGCCCCTTGTTAACTCAATATCTCGTGGAACAAAGAGTTTAGGTCGTTCATGATTTGCCCCTTTTTCTCAGGGCTCTCAGAAAAAGGTTCCAAGCGCTGTAGCTCAGATTCAATGAATTCGTTTAGCTCAGTGATCGGCGGCGCCAACTCCTTTTCCAAACTTCTCTTTTTTCTTTGCAATAATTTTGAAATCAGGCCATCTAGCTCAGTTCTATCTTTGACCATTTTTCGAAGCTTCTCAAATTCAATTGGTGCTGGGTCCCGATATTCTTCCAGCCACATAATTGAAAGCAGTGGCCTCAACACATAGAAATACTTCTTTATAGGAACACGTTCTTCGCGGAGATAGCCCCTGTAATTCGTCTTCGCCATGCTGTGGTAGTGGTGTATTCCTTTTTCAACGGAATACACTTTAGAGAGAAGCTCTCGCGCTCGCTGAGCAAAATTGCCACGCTCGATATACACAATAGGTGACTGCAGCCATTCCACAAACGCAGGATTAGATTTGGAAAAGAGCCTCAAAGCCTTTCTGATGTCCCATCCATTGATGTCGATTTCGTCGACAATCGGATATTCAATAACATCTCTCTTATCTTCCAAATCAATAGCCACATACCAGTCCTTGGGATGGGCATATATAAAGCGAACATCGTAGTCACTATTGGGCGATTCGAATCCCCAAGCGCGGCTACCTGATTCAACAGCATAGAGCACTCGCACCCCATGCTTTTTTTCAGCTTTCTCTATTCTGGAAAGGATCGCTTCTTTAACAACTTGTTCGATCATAAATATTTTTGAGTTAACAGTATGGTAATAAGGCCGTTGGCCACATAATAATTATTATCAAGCGGCTATTTAATTTGAACGAGGCTTGATCAAGTTGTCTAAGTGTTTGAATAGTATATAAAAAAACGTATAAACAAAAGTTTAATGATAATTAAAAGGCCAATGGCCAAAAATTAATGAATTGAAAAGGAGGGTTGTAAACTTATCTTTCAAACTGTCTTTTCAACAAAACATACAAAGCCCCAGTCCCCCCATCTTCAATCGTTGTACTACAAAACGCCAGTACGGCATCACTTTGTCTGAGCCAGTGATTGAGTTTGCTTTTTAAAACCGGTTTGTTATCACGGGAGCCCCAGCCTTTGCCGTGGATGATTCGTACGCAGCGGATCTTTTGTTCCTGACATTGTTCGAGAAAATGGGAGAGGGTGGGTTCGGCTTTGGCTAAGGTGAGGCCGTGTAAATCAAGTTCGGCTTCGAGATGCACTCTGCCACTTTTGAGTTTGGCGAATTGACGGTTTTGAATGCCGTCGCCTCGGTATTCCAGATATTCCTCGTTCCCCACCGTTTCGGGGGCGAATAAACTGGAAAACTCACTTTGATCATTTACCAAATCGCTAGGGATATGTTTTCTGACTTTGGGTTGAGGCGGTGGTTTGATATGCAGTAATTTATCGTGCTTGATAGGCTCGGCGTCGCTCATTTCAGTACGAAATAATTCCAGTTCCTCATCAATGTTTTTATCTTTGCTCATATCAATATCTGTGTTTTGAGAAACGGTTCGTTAATTAGCCTAATCATTTACATCAAAATCATAACATCTGAGATACGATTCAAACGATATTGATTTTTATTTACCGCTCAAATGAGGGATTAGCTATGGGCTTACAGGATCGGGACTACTATTGGGAAAAGCAGCAGAGTAACGCCAAGGCTAAACCTTCGCGATTAAAACGCGCCAGTAGACCCATTGGTACAGCAAACCAACCGCCGGATTTGCTGGACATGATGTCCAGAGTTTCTTTTGCAAAATACTTATTTCTTCTGGTTGTTCTAGGCTGTGCGGGCTTTTTTCTCTATCCCATGATCTGATTTTTCAATCACTGATTTGCTTAATGGCAATTTAGTGGATTAAGATAATTTCCACTTGTCGGGGTGCCACTCTGAATTTTCAGAAATGGCTGAGATGAAACCCGTTGAACCTGAAGAGGCTAGAACCTCCGTAGGAAACAAGCCGGAATGCCGGTACGTCTGATTGTCTGACTGTAGCCGCCGTGTATCTCCATCACCTTGTTCGCGTAAGCGCAACGTCTTCATTTCCCCGACTTTTTTATTCAAAAAGGGGAAATCAGATGTCAGCAGCCAATCCAAAAGTCATTGATATTAAAGACCGTAGTGGCATTACTACCCAGCCGTTACCGGGTTCTGAAAAAATCTATATTACCGGCAGCCGTGACGATATCCGGGTGCCATTTCGTCAAATTTCTCTGACCGATACACCGAATCGTGATCCCAATCTTCCGGGTGAGCCAAATGCGCCAGTGATGGTGTATGACACCTCTGGTATTTACACCGATACCACTGAAACCATCGATCTGGAAAAAGGTTTAACGCCGATCCGTCAGCAATGGATTGAAGAACGCGATGATACCGAAGTGTTACCAGCTTTCAGTTCCAACTTTACCCGCGATCAGGATGGTCTGGAATTTGATATTCCACTGTTCACCAATCGTCGTCTGCCACGCAAAGCCAAGCCGGGCAAAAACGTCAGCCAGATGCACTATGCACGTCAGGGCATCATCACGCCCGAAATGGAATATATCGCCATTCGTGAAAGCATGGGGCGTGCTGCACTGCAAGCCAAAGGCGAATTGCCAGCCGATAAACCGAATCACATCACGCCGGAATTTGTCCGTAAAGAAGTCGCTGAAGGTCGGGCGATTATTCCAGCCAATGTCAATCACCCTGAGGCTGAGCCGATGATTATCGGTCGTAACTTTCTGGTCAAAATCAACGCCAATATTGGTAACTCTGCCACCACATCTTCGATTGAAGAAGAAGTCGAAAAAATGGTCTGGAGCACCCGTTGGGGTGGTGACACAGTAATGGATTTGTCGACTGGTAAACATATTCACCAGACCCGCGAATGGATTATTCGTAACTCACCAGTGCCAATCGGTACTGTGCCGTTGTATCAGGCATTGGAGAAAGTAAATGGCATTGCCGAAGATCTGACCTGGGAAGTGTTTCGCGACACCTTGATTGAACAGGCCGAGCAGGGCGTCAGTTACTTTACGATTCATGCCGGTATTCGTCTGGCACATATTCCACTGACGGTCAATCGCACCACTGGCATTGTCTCGCGTGGCGGTTCGATTATGGCGGCATGGTGTCTGGCGCATCACGAAGAAAGCTTTTTGTACACGCACTTTGAAGATATCTGCGAAATCATGAAAGCCTACGATGTGTCGTTCTCGCTGGGTGATGGTTTGCGTCCGGGTTCACAGGCTGATGCCAATGATGAAGCCCAGTTTGCCGAGCTGCGTACTCTGGGTGAATTAACCCATATTGCCTGGAAACATGATGTGCAGGTAATGATTGAAGGACCGGGCCATGTGCCAATGCACAAGATCAAGGAAAATATGGATCTGCAATTGGAAGTCTGCCACGAAGCGCCTTTCTATACCTTAGGACCATTGGTCACCGATATTGCACCGGGATATGACCATATTACCTCGGGCATTGGTGCGGCGATGATTGGCTGGTTTGGTACGGCGATGCTGTGTTACGTGACGCCTAAAGAACATCTGGGTTTGCCGAATAAAGATGACGTTAAAGTTGGCATCATTACTTACAAAATTGCAGCCCATGCCGCCGATTTGGCGAAAGGTCATCCTGGAGCACATGAACGTGATGATGCGATTTCCAAAGCACGTTTTGAATTCCGTTGGGAAGATCAATTTAACCTCGGGTTAGATCCGGATACTGCACGAGCTTTCCATGATGAAACCCTGCCGCAACCCAAAGCCAAAGTGGCACATTTCTGTTCCATGTGTGGGCCGAAATTCTGCTCAATGAAGATTTCACATGATGTGAAAGAAGCCTTTGCCGAGAAGTCAGAAGAGTTTAAGGCCGGCGGCAGCAAAATTTATCACCAAATTTGAGGAAAATAAGAGATGAGTCATTATCTGGTAATTGGAAGTGGTCTGGTTGGACGGCTGACTGCCTGGCGTTTACTTCAAGCCGGCCATGAAGTAGCAATTTTATCCAAGGATGATCGTGAAGGTCGTGATAGTGCCGGTTATGTCGCTGCAGGTATGGTTTCACCTTCGAGTGAAGCGGTTGGTTCTGAAGCGTTGGTTAAAACAATTGGACAGCGATCATATGAGTTATGGCCGCGCTGGTTAAAGGATTTACCAGAGCCGGTGTTTTATCAAGAAACGGGTACTTTAGTGGTCGCCTATGCGGGAGATCAGGCTGAAATGTCACGCTTCCGGCGAAGAGCGGATCATGTTCTCGGTGCTTCTGAATATATTGCTTTGGATCATGATGGCATATCACAACGTGAGCCTGAGCTTGCAGACACATTTGACCAGGCAATCTTGTTCGAGCAGGAAGCCGGTCTGAATAACAGACAGTTTTATCGTCACATCACCGCTTTATTGGAAAAAAACTGTGAGTGGTATCAATGTGAAGCGATTGAACAGCTTACTAAGAAAAATATCGACAGTTTATGCCAACGCTATTTTGGTAAACCGGCAGATCATTTTGATGCCGTGATTGACTGCCGTGGTAATGGTGCACGAGCTGATTTGAAACAACTGCGAAGTGTACGTGGTGAAGTGATACGAGTGCATGCACCAGAGGTTAATCTCAAACATACCGTTCGGTTAATGCATCCCCGTTATCCCTTTTATATCGCTCCCCGAGCTGATCATGAATATATTCTCGGGGCGACAATGATTGAAAGCGATGATATGTCCCCTGTCAGCTTGCGTAGTGGTCTGGAATTGATGTCAGCGTTATATAGCTTGCATAAAGGCTTCGCCGAAGCACGAATTCTGGAAATGTCTGTTCATTGTCGTCCCGGATTACCCAATAATCTGCCGACTATCAAGCAGACCGAATGGGGTTATCACATCAACGGCTTATACCGCCATGGTTATTTGTTCGGGCCCGCCTTGGTTGATGATCTGCTTACTTTGTTGGCTGGCAATAAACAGCAAGTTCATTTCGGGGCATTGTATGGCGTCTGAACAGCTACAGATTCAGTTTAACGGCGAATCTGTTGCGATTGACAACAATCAAACGATCGCCGCTTTTCTGCAACAACAAAAAATGGCCAACAGTCGTTTTGTTGTGCTGCTCAATGATGAAATTGTGCCCAAGTCTTATTGGGCTGAGCGGAAAATTAATCCGGGTGACCAAGTTAATATTATTTCACCCATTAGTGGAGGTTAAAATGCAAGCATCAAGTTGGCAAGTATATGGCCAGGAACTTTCAAGCCGATTATTGATTGGTACGGCTTTGTATCCGTCACCACACGTTATGATAGATGCGATTCGTGCCTCGAATGCTGACGTTATTACAGTATCGTTGCGTCGACAAACGCTCTCGCAGTCAAAAAATGGTGAACAGTTCTGGCATCTGATAGAAGCGTTGAACCGGCATTTACTGCCTAATACGGCGGGCTGTTATAGCGTTAAAGAGGCTGTTCAAACTGCTCATATGGCTAGAGAGCTGTTTCAAACAGACTGGATTAAACTGGAAGTGCTGGGCGACAGTTTTAATCTGCAACCTGATCCGTTTGCCTTGCTGGAAGCCACTAAAATTCTGATTGCCGATGGTTTTAAGGTATTTCCCTATTGCACCGATGATTTGGTGCTCTGTCAGAAACTGGCTGATGCTGGCTGTGAAGTATTAATGCCCTGGGGCGCGCCGATTGGCACAGGTCAAGGATTGCTCAATCCCTATGCCTTGAGAACATTAAGAGAACGCCTGCCAGAAATCACCTTACTGGTTGATGCTGGCATCGGCAAACCTTCTGATGCTGTGCAGGCGATGGAACTCGGTTATGACGGCATTCTGTTAAATACCGCCGTGGCCGAAGCGCTGGAACCGGTGTTAATGGCCGAAGCCTTTAAACAATCCATCAATGCCGGACGTCTGGCGTATGAAGCGGGCATTATGCCAAAGCGTGATTCTGCCAAGCCCAGTACACCGATTCTGGATCAACCTATCTGGCAGCAACATGGCTGAGCAAATACCGCAAACTGCAATCTTATTAATTGGTGGACTGGATCCACAAGGCTGTGCTGGGCTGACGGCGGATATTCAAACTGTCAGCCATCATGGTTTTCATCCGGTGCCATTGATGACCTGTGTGACCGAACAGACCCAAACTGGTATGCGGGCGCTAAATCCATTATCTGCTGAGAAATTTCTCAAGCAATACGAAAGCTGTATTGCTGACTTTGAAATTGCAGCAATCAAAATCGGTTTGATTCCAAATCTTGAGATCGCCGAGGCGATTGAACGGATTCTGACAATTCATGATGTGCCGGTGGTGATGGATCCAGTGATGGCTGCAACAAGTGGTGGAGAACAGGCTGCACCTGAAGTAATGGATTTTGTTCGCAATTCAGTGTTACCGAAGATCACTTTGCTGACGCCAAACCTGCCAGAGATGCAGTATATCTCAGCGAATTCAGCTTGGTCAGTGGAGAAGCAGGTTCGTCAGTTGATTGAGGATGGTTTATCTGCCTGCCTGGTCAAAGGTGGCCATGGTGATCAAAGCTTTGTATCAGATTATTTTGCCAATGCGTTTAGTCAATTTTATTGTTATCAGCCACGACTGAATAAAAATGTTCGCGGTACCGGTTGTGTGCTGGCATCGAGTCTGGCGTGTTATCTGGCCCAGGGCGAAGATATCCGTGATGCGGTGATTTTATCGCGTAGTTATATTAATCGCGGGATTCGAGAATCACAGTCACTGGGCCCTTATCAGTTGTTTTCCCACCAACGGCAACCCTTTGAGCTTCGCGACATCCCCAGGCTGAGTTACACCCCGGATCTGATTGGTAAAAGCTTCAGTTTTCCGGATTGTCCGCATCGATTGGGAATCTATCCGGTGGTCGATAGTGCGGATTGGGTTAATCGTTTATTAACCATTGGCATCAAAACCCTCCAATTACGTTTAAAACAATCAGATAACGCTTTTCTCAATGCAGAAATTGCCAGCGCAGTGGATATCTCGAATCAATATAGTGATATTCAGTTTTTTGTGAATGATCACTGGCGTATGGCGATCGATAATGGCGCTTACGGTGTGCATCTGGGGCAGGAAGATTTGCATGATGCTGATTTGCTGGAAATTGAACAGGCCGGGTTGCGGCTGGGGATTTCAACCCATTCATATTGGGAACTGGCCAGAGCGTTAGCGGTGAACCCCAGTTATATTGCTTTAGGTCCCATTTTCGAAACAGACAGCAAACAGATGCCGTGGCAGCCACAAGGCTTTGATCGCTTAGCAGAATGGATACGTTTATTACATGGGCATACGCCATTAGTGGCGATTGGTGGCATTGATCTGCCGCGTGCCACAGCGTTACATAAAACCGGTGTGGGTTCAGTGGCAATGATCTCGGCGATTACCAAAGCCGCTGATTATCAACAAGTCACCCATGATTTACTGACTTTATGGCGTGATTCAGCGAATTAAACGTAATTCCGTGCGGCGATTTTGGGCGCGACCCTCTGGTGTTTTGTTGCTTGCAATAGGTTTGTTATCACGATAAGAATGCGTTTCGATAATGGCTTCGTCGATTTCAGCCTGTTCTATCAGAAAGTTTTTCACCACTTGCGCCCGTTTATCTGACAGCTCGGTATTCAGTTCTCGGCGACCAAAGCTGTCGGTGTGTGATTCGATAATGATTCGCGAGATACTTTCATCCACTTTAAGGTACTCAGCCAACCGTTTCATCCGTTGGGAGGCACTATTGTCGAGGATAGCTTTTTCCGATTCAAAATAGACACTGAATTGCTGTAAATCATTAAAGCTATCAGGATGCATTTTGTCTGAACATTCCTGAAACTCACGCATGGCGGGCAGGAATTGCACATTAGTCAGAATTACACTGACCGGTTGAACACTGCTTTGCGAGGCATACTTTAGTTGAACAAACTGACCTTGCTGCAAGGCTGCCAGGGCTTTTCTCGCTGCATTGCCTTCTACGATAAACTCGCGTTGTCCATAAGTTACTGGCAGAGTCATTAACTTTTGGCTGACCTGGTCGAATTGCCAGGGCGTATTAATGATCATCAATTCAGCAGTGTTCTGGGAAGCACGGTGATCTGCAGTGGATATTGAAAGTTGAAGCGGCTCACCATTTTCGCGGTGAAAAACGGTTTTACCAAAGTCAGTGATATCATGACTTATCGCGCAGGAAAGCGGGGATGCTTCAGTTTGCCATGTTGCTTCGTGCACAGCAGATTGATAGACCGTGTCAGCGACAACGGGAGAGGCAAATAATAAAAACAGTAAAAACTTCATCAGTATTGGATTACGCTGTGTACGTTAACGTCAGTCAGTAAAGAACGGCCATTCAGTCCTGTAATTTCCATCAGGAATGCACAGCCAACCACATTACCACCCAGTAATTGGATTAATTCACAACTGGCCTTGGCCGTGCCACCGGTGGCCAGTACATCATCAACAATTAAAATATTGTCATTTTCAGCCAGCGCATCGGCATGAATTTCAAGGCTGGTTTCACCATATTCCAATTGGTATTCGACCTTATGGGTCGTGTGAGGAAGTTTGCCGGGTTTGCGCAGCGGAATGAATCCGACCTCTAGCATTGAGGCGGCGAGTGAGCCAAAAATAAAGCCCCGTGCTTCCATACCAGCGACGGCAGTTACATTGGAATTTTGATAGGGTGCAATCAGCAATTCAACGGCCTGACGCAGTAAGACAGGGGATTGCATTAATGGTGTGATGTCTTTGAATAAAATACCGGGTTCGGGAAAATCTGCGATATCGCGGATCTTGTTTTTTATCTCGTCCATCTGACGCCTAAATTATTTGAGAAGGGATGGTCACCACCAGTATTATAACGACACCAATTACAAGATCTGTAATGCAATTTCCCAGAAATCTTCAGGAGTACAACATTTCGTGATTCACAGATGGCAGAGAGTGCTGGTTTTCGTTCTGTTCAGTTTATTGACCGGTTGTTTTGGCTTTGGTGGTGGAGATAAAGAAGCTGACGATATGCAACCGCGGTTTTATATTGTTGATGTCGATCGAGGTAATGTTGCTGCGCAGTTTGCCCAGAACAGGGTTTTGCGTATTAAACCCATTCGTATAGCACCCCATTATCGTACCGAGAATATTGTGTTTCGTATTGGCGACAATGAATATCAACCACAGGCGGGGCATTTGTTACTCACCGATCCGCAAGTGATGTTTACTTCCCAATTACAACGCTGGTTATCCAAGAGTGGTTTATTCAGCGATGTCATTACCGATGATTCTCAACCAGCGGATTTGGTACTGGAAGCGGCAGTCACCAAACTTTATGGTGATGAGCGCGCTGAGTATCCGCCGCAGGCTGTTTTAGAAATGCAGTTTTTCATGAGCCCTGGCGATGCTGATCGCAGCAAGATGCTGTTTCAAACCGGTTTTCGTGTTGATGCATCGATTGATGAAACAACCCCGCAAACCGTTGTAACTGGCTGGCAAAATGCGTTGGAAGAAATTCTCGCGACGTTGGAGCAGGATTTGAGCGATTATTTTGATAAAGCTGGTACACCCTAGCAGTATCTTATAAACGTGCAGGAAATCGCTCAGAGTGGTAGGATTACTCCTTTGTGATGGTTAGCATCTGTTCGGGTTTTGGCAGCTGAAATTTTTGTCTGAAACTTCAACAAGCTAGGCTTGCTTTTGTTCATTTTGGAAGAATATTAAATGTCTGAGATTGCTCTGGAACTGGACTCGATCAGTATCGAAGATGAAATGAAACAGTCCTACCTCGATTACGCCATGAGCGTTATCGTAGGACGCGCCTTACCGGATGTCCGGGACGGCCTGAAACCTGTTCACCGTCGTGTTTTATATGCCATGCGTGAATTAGGAAACAGCTGGAACAGCCCATACAAAAAATCTGCTCGTATCGTCGGTGACGTTATCGGTAAATATCATCCGCATGGTGATACTGCTGTTTACGACACGATGGTTCGTATGGCTCAGCCGTTCTCGATGCGTTATATGCTGGTTGATGGTCAGGGTAACTTTGGTTCAGTCGATGGTGATCCACCTGCCGCGATGCGTTATACCGAAGTGCGTATGGCGAAAATCGCCCACGAAATGCTGGCCGATCTGGACAAGGAAACGGTTGATTTCATCCCTAACTATGATGAATCCGAATCCGAGCCAGCTGTTTTACCCACTAAATTCCCAGCGTTATTGGTCAATGGTTCTTCGGGTATTGCTGTGGGTATGGCGACCAATATTCCGCCACATAATCTGACTGAAATCCTGAATGCCTGTATTGCGATTATTGATGATCCGAGTGTTACTACTCGTGAGTTGATGGAATTTGTTCCGGGCCCGGACTTTCCGACAGCCGGTATTATCAATGGTGCCAACGGCATTGCCGAAGCCTATGAAACCGGCCGTGGCCGTGTTTATATGCGTGCTCGCGCCGAAATCGAAACCAATGAAGCCACTGGTCAGCAAAGTATTATCGTCCACGAGCTTCCATATCAGGTGAACAAAGCCCGTTTACTGGAAAAAATCGCCGAACTGGTCAAAGAGAAAAAAATCGAAGGTATTTCTGCACTGCGTGATGAATCTGATAAAGATGGCATGCGCATGGTAGTGGTCATCAAACGTGGTGATGTGCCAGAAGTTATTCTGAATAACCTGTATCAGCAAACCCAGTTACAAACGGTGTTTGGTATCAATATGGTGGCGATCGTAGATGGTCAGCCACGCACGTTGGGCCTGAAACCGATACTTGAAGCCTTTATTCGTCATCGCCGTGAGGTAGTGACCCGTCGTTCGATTTATGAACTGCGTAAAGCCCGTGACCGTGCCCATATTTTGGAAGGCCTGGCCACTGCACTGGCGAACATTGATGAAGTTATTGAGCTGATTAAAGCTTCGCCAAGCCCTTCTGAAGCCAGAGAAGCTTTATTATCGCAAGGCTGGCGCAGCGAAATGATTCTGGAAATGCTTGGCGCTGCTGGTGCCCAGGCTTCACGTCCGGAAGATTTGGCCGCTGAATTTGGCCTGGTGGAAGGTCAATATTATTTATCGCCGGTTCAGGCTCAGGCTATCCTGGATATGCGTCTGCATAGACTGACTGGTCTGGAACAAGACAAAATCCTGCAGGAATACCGTGAGGTCCTTGATCAAATCCGTGACTTGCTGGCTATTTTGAGTGATCCAGACAATCTGATGGCTGTTATCCGTCAGGAATTAGTAGCGATTAATGATGAGTATGGTGATAACCGTCGTACCGAAATTCTGGATACACATCTGGATCTGACATTGGAAGATCTGATCACCGAAGAAGAAATGGTGGTCACCTTATCGCATGCCGGTTATGCCAAAACACAGCAATTGGATACCTATCAGGCCCAACGCCGTGGCGGTAAGGGTAAAGCAGCCACTTCAATGAAAGATGAAGATTTCATTGAACATCTGTTTATTGCCAATACGCATGACACTTTATTGTGTTTCTCCAGTACCGGTAAGGTTTACTGGAAAAAAGTTTATGAATTACCACAAGGTGGTCGTACCGCCCGTGGTAAACCGATTGTGAACTTGCTGCCACTGGAAGAAAATGAACGCATCAATGCGGTATTGCCAATCCGTGAATTTGAAGCCGATAAATTTATCTTTATGGCGACTGCCAGCGGCACGGTCAAGAAAACCCCATTAGTCGATTATTCTCGTCCACGCGCCAACGGTATTATTGCGGTCGATCTGAAAGATGATGACAAACTGGTTGGTGTGGCATTAACGGATGGTGAGTCTGATGTCATGCTGTTTAGCAGCAACGGTAAAGTTATTCGTTTCCCTGAAACCGATGTTCGCTCAATGGGCCGTGTATCCCGTGGTGTTCGTGGTATGCGGCTGGCGGATGGTGAGCAGATTATTTCGTTGATTATTGCGCAGCAGGAAGGTGCCATTCTGACCGCAACTGAGTTCGGTTACGGTAAACGCACCAACCTGGAAGAATACCGTGTACAAGGTCGTGGTGGTCAGGGCATTATTTCAATCCAGACTTCTGCCCGTAATGGTCAGGTGGTCGGTGCCGTACAAGTCTGTGACGAAGATCAGATCATGTTGATTACCAATGGCGGTACGCTGGTTCGTACACCTGTTAAACATGTTTCTCTGGTAGGACGTAATACTCAGGGCGTACGTCTGATTAATCTCAGTAATGAAGAAAAACTGGTGGGTCTGGAACGCGTTATTGAAGACGAAGATCAAGATATTGAAGATCTGCCACACACTGATGATTTAACGGAAGAATAAGCACTTTGAGAGCCTATAACTTTAGTGCCGGCCCAGCGATGTTGCCGGACGATGTAATGCTGACTGCTCAACAGGAAATGCTGGACTGGCATGGTACCGGTATGTCGGTGATGGAAATGAGTCACCGAGGTCCGGAATATACCTCGATTGCTGAACAGGCTGAAGCCGACTTACGTGAATTAATGGGTATTTCGGATGATTATGCCGTGCTGTTCTTACAGGGTGGTGCCTCCAGCCAGTTTTCGATGATTCCGATGAACCTGCTGAATGGCAAAACACATGCGGATTACTTTAATACCGGCGCTTGGTCGGAAAAAGCCATTACAGAAGCCGGTCGTTACACCAAAGTAAATGTGGTGGCTGATGCCAAACCATCACATTATCGGACCATACCGGATAAGGTTGAATGGCAGTTATCTGATAATGCGGCCTATGTGCATTACACGCCAAATGAAACGATTCACGGAATCGAGTTTGCTAACATTCCTGAAGTAGGGGATACCCCATTAATTGCGGATATGTCGTCAACCATTCTGTCGCGTCCGGTTGATGTGAATCGTTTTGGGTTGATTTACGCTGGTGCTCAAAAAAATATTGGGCCGGCAGGACTGTGTATTGTTATTGTGCGTAAAGATTTGATTGGTAAAACCTTGCCGGGAACACCTGTGATGTTTGACTACAAAATTCATGCGGACAATGGCTCAATGTATAACACCCCCGCTACTTACAGCTGGTACCTTGCTGGTTTAGTGTTTCAATGGCTGAAACAGAAGGGTGGTTTACAGGGCATGGCTGAAATCAATCAGCGAAAAGCCGCTAAACTTTATGCCACGATTGATGGCAGTGATTTTTATGCCAATCCGGTTGATATACGCTATCGGTCATGGATGAATATTCCGTTTACACTGGCAAACAGCGATCTGGATAAACAGTTTCTGGCGGATGCAGCCAAAGAAGGCTTACTCACACTTAAGGGGCATCGTGATTTGGGCGGAATGCGTGCCAGTATTTACAATGCCATGCCTGAAGCCGGGGTTGATAAACTAATCGGGTTTATGTCTGAATTTGAGCGCAGGTTTGGTTAAACATGTCCGAGAAAAAAGCTCTTCAAGCCGTTCGTGAACAGATTGATAAAGTCGATAAGCAACTTCAGGATTTATTAAACGAACGTACGGCATTAGCCCATCAGGTTGCAGAAATAAAACAGCAATCCGGTGAACAAGCAGATTTTTATCGCCCTGAACGTGAAGCGATGATTTTGCGCCAAGTGATGGCTCGTAATAACGGGCCGTTATCCGATCTGGAAATGGCCAGATTATTTCGTGAAATCATGTCGGCCTGTCTGGCCGCCGAAAAACCATTACAGGTTGCCTATCTTGGCCCTGAAGGTTCGTTTACCCAAGCCGCTTCATTGAAACATTTTGGTGGTTCAGTACAACTGCACTCTATGGCAACCATTGCCGATGTTTTTCATGCGGTTGAAACAGGTCAGGCATGTTACGGTGTTGTTCCTGTGGAAAATTCTACTGAAGGCATGGTTAACCATACGCTGGATAGATTTGTCAGCTCTTCGTTAAAAATTAACGGTGAAGTAACTATACGCATTCATCATTATTTGCTGAGTAAAAGCGCCGATTTATCACAAATTAAAACGGTTTATGCTCATCCTCAGGCCTTGGCACAATGCAGACATTGGTTAACTGAAAACTTGCCTAACAGTGTGCAGATTCCTGTAAACAGTAATTCTGAAGCTGCAAAACTGGTTGCTGAAAACGGCTTGGATTGTGCGGCAATTGCCGGTAATCGGGCAGCAGAAATTTATGGCTTGTCAGTATTAGCAAATAACATTGAAGATGAAGTCGGCAATACGACGCGGTTTCTGGTGATTGGTACCCAATTAGTCGAGCCTTCCGGCGAAGACAAAACCGCATTATTGGTGTCTACAAAAAATAAACCAGGCGCATTACAAAACTTACTGAAGCCTTTGGCTGACAAAGGAATAAGTATGAGCCGGATTGAATCCCGACCATCACGTAAAGGTATTTGGGAATACGTGTTTTTTATTGATATTGAAGGTCATTGTCAGGATCCGACGGTTGCCAGCGCATTACAGGAACTGGAGTCGGAATCTTCTGTTTTCCGCGTTTTAGGTTCTTATCCAAAGGCAGTTTTATAAATGACCAAACTGGTATTAGCCAATCCACGAGGTTTTTGTGCTGGTGTGGATCGCGCCATTGAGATTGTAGAGCGTGCTCTGGAGTTGTTCGGGGCGCCGATCTATGTTCGTCATGAAGTTGTGCATAATCGTACCGTGGTCGAAGACTTACGCAATAAAGGCGCTATTTTCATTGAAGAATTAGCCGATGTGCCAGATAACAGCACATTAATCTTTAGTGCGCATGGTGTTTCCAAAGCCGTGCAGGAAGAGGGCAAACAACGTGGCCTGAAAGTATTTGATGCAACATGTCCGTTAGTGACTAAGGTGCATCTCGAAGTAGCCAAACATGAAAAAGTTGCCCGTGAATGTATTCTGATTGGCCATGCCGGCCATCCGGAAGTGGAAGGCACAATGGGGCAATATACTGCTGATCCGACAGCGATGCATTTGGTCGAATCACCTGAAGATGTTGCCAAACTACAGGTGAATGAGCCCAATAATCTGTCATTTGTCACCCAAACCACATTATCTGTGGATGATACCAAGTTGGTTATTGATGCATTGCGTGAACGTTTTCCTAACATCATTGGGCCCGGAAAAGATGATATTTGTTATGCCACACAGAATCGTCAGGACGCAGTAAAACGGCTGGCCGAAAATTGTGATCTGGTGTTGGTCGTAGGCTCGGTCAATAGTTCAAATTCCAATCGACTCAAAGAGTTGGCGACCAAACTTGGTACGGAGGCTTATCTTATTGATAATGCCGATGAAATTGATGCGAGTTGGTTGGTCAATAAAAAACAAATCGGTTTGACTGCCGGGGCCTCAGCACCGGAATCATTAGTACAGGCAGTGGTGAATAAACTCAAAATGCTGGGTGTGGAAGCCGTTACTGAAGATAAAGGTCAGATTGAAAACATTGCTTTTTCATTACCAAAAGCACTTAAAGTGGATATTTCCAGCCTCAGAAAATCAACGTAAGGACAATTATGCCCTTTCTGCCGGTATTCCTGTGGACCGACATTCTGATTTTTCTTCTGCTAGCTGTTATTACTGCCGGCATATTCTATCTTCGTAGTAAACCGCATTTACGTTCACCCTGGATCATGGTGATGCAGCGTAAACGGGGTGTTATCTCCATTATTATTCTGCTCAGTTATGTGACCATTGGGTTTTTGGATTCATTACATTTTCGAACTGCACTTGAATCGGAAAACCCGGCCCAGCAACATTATTCAACCGAAGTGCTGAGTGTGCTTGACTTGATGGTTACGCCGATTCGTACCCAGGTTGAAAAAACCTATTCCGCCCCGTTTGCCACACATTTATTTGTCAAAGAAATGCAGATTATTTCGGGAGGGCAACTGGAATACAGTTATCCAAAACTGAAATATTCTGCACAGCATCTGCAGTCTGAAACGGAGAAGTGGACAGACATCACTTCAAGCGTGGCAGGCAGTACAGCAGCTGCGGTTGTGTTAACACTGCTGATCATGGCCTGTTACATCTTTTATCGGAAAACACGTTACAAGAGAGATATTTTTGCAGAGCTGAAACGAATAATACGCGGCGATTCGGATTACCCGATACGTACCTTTTATCTGATGATTTTTTTGCTTAGCTGGCTGAGTATTGCGTTAATTGTTTTAAGCCAGAATTATCATGTGTTTGGAACCGATAAGGTTGGCCAGAGCGTGCTTTATCAGGCATTGAAAAGTATCAGAACCGGTCTGGCTATAGGTACCTTGACGACCTTGATAATGTTGCCACTGGCGATTTTTCTCGGTATCAGCGCCGGCTATTTCAAAGGCTGGATTGATGATGTTATCCAGTATATTTACACCACATTGAACTCCATTCCTGGCGTGTTATTAATTGCGGCAGCTGTATTGATGCTGCAGGTTTATATCAATAACCATCCTGAAAATTTTGCCACCGTGGCCGAGCGAGCCGATCTGCGGTTACTGTTTCTCTGTCTGATTCTTGGTGTCACCAGCTGGACAGGTTTATGTCGAATTCTGCGCGGTGAAACCTTGAAACTGCGTGAAGCTGAATATGTACTGGCTGCGAGGTCGTTGGGTGTCAGTGGTTTCAATATCCTGCATCGACATATTCTGCCAAATCTTATGCATATTGTGCTGATTACCGTGGTACTGGATTTCAGTGGTCTGGTACTGGCTGAAGCTGTGCTGTCATATGTCGGGGTAGGTGTTGATCCTTCCATGATTAGCTGGGGCAATATGATTAACAGTGCCAGACTGGAAATGGCCAGAGAACCGGTGGTCTGGTGGTCGTTAACTGCTGCATTTATATCAATGTTTATACTGGTACTGGCAGCCAATCTGTTTGCTGATGTGGTACGCGATGCCTTTGACCCACGAATGCAGAAAGCACGATGAACTCACCAGCCTTATTAGAAGTTACTGGCCTTAAAACCTGGTTTGATAGCAAAGAACAGCCATATAAAGCGGTTGATGGTATTGATTTTCGTATTCATCAGGGCGAAACCTTCGCCTTATTAGGTGAGTCAGGCTGTGGTAAATCCATCAGTGCATTATCTTTGATGCGGCTAAATCCCTATCCCGCCAGCCGCATTGTGGCAGGTGAAGTCAAGTTAGATGGAGAGGATCTGCTTAAACTTTCTGAAGCGAACATGGAATCCGTTCGGGGCAGACGTGTTGCGATGATTTTTCAGGAGCCGCAAAGCTCGTTGAATCCGGTTTTAACAATTGGTCAACAAATAGGTGAAACGCTACGATGGCATTTCAAACTCTCTTCACAAGAAGTGCAGCAGAGAAGCCTGAAATTACTGGATTCGGTAGGAATTCCAGACCCATTACGCCGTTTGAAAGATTATCCGCATCAATTATCCGGTGGGATGAAACAACGCGTAATGATTGCGATGGCGCTGGCTGGTGAACCCGAATTATTGATCGCTGATGAGCCAACGACAGCATTAGATGTAACAATTCAGGCACAGATCCTGGATTTACTTAAACAAATCCAGCGGGATACCGGTATGGCGATTTTGCTAATCACTCATGATCTCGGTGTGGCAGCACAGATGGCCGATCAGATTGCTGTTATGTATGCCGGACAAATCGTTGAACAGGCGGACAGGCAGACCTTCTTTGCCAATCCTCAGCATCCCTATGCACAGAAACTATTTGAAGCTTTACCCAGTGAGCAGAAACGTGAACAACGGCTGACGGTAATCAAAGGCAATGTACCGCCATTGAATCAGCATTTTGTTGGCTGCCGTTTTGCTGATCGATGTGATCATGCCTGGGAGCATTGTCAGCAACATGAACCAAGGTGGATTGAGGCCAATCAAGCCGGGGTTCGATGTCACTTATATGATTCCGCTGTGGTTTCATCAAAAATCGAGACAATTAAACCATTACATGCCTCTCATCTGTCTGATGTGGTTCCTTCGCAGGTGCATGCGCTTGATGTCAGAGGATTGAAAGTGCATTTTCCAATTCGTAAAGGCATCCTGCAACGTCAGGTCGGTCAGGTTAAAGCTGTGGATGGGGTTAATCTCAGCATACATAATGCTGAGACACTGGCGTTAGTCGGGGAGTCCGGTTGTGGCAAAACCACGGTAGGAAAAGGCATTCTGCAACTGGTTAGAGTGACTGCAGGTGAAGTGCGTTTTCAGGGGAAAGTGTTAAACCGACTCTCGCAACGTGAATTAAAACCCTATCGTGGTGAGCTGCAGATCATTTTTCAGGATCCGTTTTCCTCAATGAACCCGCGGATGACCGTTGAGCAGATTATTGAAGAGGCGATCAGTGCTACTGAGCTTCGAAAAGATCCAAAGGCCAAGTCCAAGCATATAGATTCTTTACTGGAAAGAGTTGGGTTAAGGGCAGATATTCGACACCGCTATCCGCATGAGTTTTCCGGCGGGCAACGCCAACGGATATGTATTGCCCGGGCTTTGGCGACGGAGCCTGAATTGATTATCTGTGATGAACCAACCAGCGCGCTGGATGTATCTGTTCAGGCACAGATCCTGAATTTACTGCGCGATATTCAGCATGAATTTGGCCTGTCATTTCTGTTTATTACCCATAATATCGGGGTCGTAGACTATCTGGCGCATCGCGTAGCAGTGATGTATCTGGGTAGAATAGTGGAGCAGGGCAGTCGCCAACAGGTACTGGATTCGCCCAAACATCCTTATACGCAGGCTTTATTGGCGGCGGTTCCAGAGATTGGTAAGCAGACCATGCAGGTTACGGTAAAAGGCGAATTGCCTTCACCTGCCAACCCTCCTGTGGGATGCCACTTTCATCAGCGCTGCCCACAGGTCATGCCCATTTGCCATGAGCACTATCCGCCAACTAGCGTGTTGGAAAACGGGCATCAGGTTAATTGTTTTTTATATGAAGAGAATGAAGATGGACAAACAGACACAAACTGAACTTGAAGCTGCCGCTTTTCGCAGATTAGTTGCGCACTTACAGGAACGAAAAGATGTGCAGAATATTGATTTGATGAACCTGGCTGGATTTTGCCGAAACTGCCTGTCCAAATGGTATCTGGCTGCCGCAGAAGAACACGGTGTGGAAATGGATTATGATGCAGCCCGCGAGCATGTATACGGAATGTCTTATGACGAATGGAAAGAGAAATATCAGAAATAAAATTAGAACATGGCAAGTTGCCAGCCAACAGATTAATGTTTTCTGGCATTTTCTCTAAGCAGTTTCGCCAGTTCTTTGGTTTTGTCATCCACAATGATTTGGTTTGCTGGCATCAATTTGATGCTGGTGATAGTTATCTTGAGCTGGCGCACGTAATTACGGCAGTTATGACAAATAAATAAATGCATTTTGAATGCCATAAGTTGCCCAAATGACAGATCTTGATCCAGATAGTCACTGGCAAGTTGTTCAATTTCGCGGCATTTAAGCATGTTAATCATTATCCTGATATTGAGCGATTTTCTGTTGAATTGCTGACCGCGCACGATGCAGCAATACTCTTGCATTGGACGCAGAGATGTCGAGAATATTACAAATTTCTGTCATTGATTCGCCTTCCAGATCGTAAAGGCTCAATACAGCTTGCTGTTGTGGTGGAAGTTGATCGAAGGTCTGGCTGATGATGTCGCTGAGTTCACTATTGGCCAGAATAGCTTCTGGGGTTTCCAGTTCCCATTGAGCAACCGGTTCTTGCCAATGCCCACTATGATCAAAACGATCATCTGTTTCGCTTTTTTGCCAATTTTCATCCAGCGAGACCTGACGTTTTTCTCTGCGAAGTCTGGTTTTGGCGGCGTTGGCTGTGATTTGAATCAGCCATGTATTCAGGCTGCTGCGACCGGCAAATTCACTCAATGAACGAATGGCTGATATCCAGGCATCCTGAGCAATTTCTTCTGCGAAGGCTTCCCCGATAATGGCTTTGGCGATGGTTACCATTCTTGGATGATATAGCGCTACAGCCGCTTCAAAAGCAGTTGAGTCACCTTCAAGCATGGCGGCAATTAATGCGGCATCATTCTCAAAATAGTGTGAAGCATGCTTGTCTATCATTGTGTTAATGAATCCTGACGCCTACGGTTTAGCCAAATGTTTCAACCAAATAATGCTTCTTTTACTGGATGGATATGTTTTTCAGGGAAATGCATAAAATTTTGTAACAAATGATTTGCTGGTCAGTCTATGTCAACAAGCCCGGTTATGAAAGTCGGGTTAATAATGTGACCCAATACATAAGGAATTTAAACATGACTATGAACAAAAAAACTTCTATCGCGTTGGCTGCCAGTGCAGCAATGACTGCAGGTCTGGCTTTTTCACCCATTGCTGCTGCAGATAGCAACCCATTCCAATCAACTGAATTAAGTAGTGGTTACATGCAACTGGCTAAACATCACGAAGAAGGCAAATGTGGCGAAGCCAAGTGTGGTGAAGACACTAAAAAAGATGCTGAAGGTAAATGTGGTGAAGCCAAGTGTGGTGAAGACAGCAAAAAAGATGCTGAAGGCAAATGTGGCGAAGCTAAGTGTGGAAATAAATAAACATTTGTTTAAGCAAGCGAAAAAACAGGGGCCTCGGCCTCTGTTTTCCTCTGGGAATAACTATTATGATTCAGTTGCTTAAAAGTGTGCAGTGGCTAATAAATATCATCCGAAAAGTGGATTTTTTGGCACCTTTATTATTGAGAGCTTACTTGATACCGGTTTTCTGGGTAGCTGCCAATAACAAATGGAATCCCTTCAATCCCGAGAGTTCATTACAAAACACCATAGACTGGTTTGCCAATCCGGACTGGGGATTGGGGTTACCGTTTCCCGAGCTGATGGCTTATATGGCCTGGGGGGCTGAGTATTTTGGTGCTATTTTATTATTGCTGGGACTGGCTGTACGCTGGGTCAGTATTCCACTGATGATTACCATGCTGGTTGCTGCGTTCAGTGTGCATTGGAAAAATGGCTGGCAAGCAATTCATGATCCGATGAGCGCTTTTGCTGCTGAGAATGCTGGGGAAGCAATAGATCGTTTGGACCGAGCCAAATCAATACTTCAAGAATATGGAAATTATAGCTGGCTTACGGAACATGGCAACTTTGTTGTACTCAATAATGGTATAGAGTTTGCCGCAACTTATTTTGTGATGTTGCTGGCATTGTTCTTTATCGGGGCTGGTCGATATATCAGTGTTGATTACTGGTTAGCCAAACGTTACATGCCTAATGAGGTGAATCATGTGGATTCGTAAAAAACATCCCTGGGATATTCCTGAGTCAGAAGTCACGGATTATCAGGTCTATTTGAATCGCCGACAATTTATTAATGGTGCGGCGGGTTTGGCTGCCGCAAGCACAATACCGCTTAGCTTTGCTGCTAAAGCCCCCTCAGGGGAAGCTTATGCTGACCTTCAACCCAGTGACTTTTCTACTGAAGAAAAACTTACGACCTATGAATCTATTACCTCCTATAACAATTTTTATGAATTTGGCACTGACAAGGAATCTCCTTCTGCATTAGCCGCCGATTTTCCTGATCGTAGCAAGCCATGGATGATTACTGTTGATGGCGAGTGCGATAAACCGGGGCAATATGATTACAACGAGCTGATAAAAACGCAGACCTTGGAAGAGCGGATTTATCGGCTGCGTTGTGTTGAAGGCTGGTCAATGGTTATTCCCTGGGTAGGCTTTCCTTTAGCCGAGGTGTTAAAGCAGGCTCAACCCAACTCCAAAGCCAAATTTGTTGAATTTACGACGTTGTATGATCCTGAACAAATGCCAGGGCAACGTCGTCGCGTGCTCGATTGGCCCTATCGGGAAGGACTACGTATGGATGAAGCGATGCATCCTTTAACATTGCTGGCCGTTGGTTTGTATGGCCGTGAAATGCCGGGACAGAATGGGGCGCCGATTCGTCTGGTGGTTCCGTGGAAATATGGTTTTAAAAGCATCAAATCAATCGTGCGAATCCGTTTTGTTGAAGAAATGCCATTAACTGCCTGGGTTCAGGCCAATGCCGGCGAGTATGGTTTTTATTCTAATGTAAACCCGGATGTGAACCATCCACGTTGGAGCCAGCGACGGGAAAGACGCATTGGTGAGTTTCTTAAACGAGAAACGCTGATGTTCAATGGCTATGGAGACGAAGTCGCAGAGCTGTATAGCGGCATGGATCTTAAACGATATTTCTGATGCAAAAACATATCACCAGTCTGAAACGGCTGGTTTTTATTATTTCGCTATTACCACTTAGCTGGCTGATTTATGCGTTACTGACCGATCAGTTGGGTGCTAATCCTATCGAAGCGGTGACCCGAGATACCGGCGTGTGGGCGTTACGGTTTATTATGGTGACATTATTGATTTCACCGCTACGTAAACTGACGGGTATCAACCAATTTATCCGGTTTCGCCGAATGCTGGGATTGTTTGCCTTCTTTTATGCCAGCGTGCATATGCTGTTGTATCTTGGAATGGACCAGTTTTTTGATGTACACGAGATATGGCTGGACATTGTGAAACGTCCTTTTATAACCATTGGCTTTATCAGCTTTGTCTTGCTGATTCCATTGACGATTACTTCTACCGACAAGATGATGAAACGGCTAGGTGGCCGTCGCTGGAAAAAATTACATTATTTAATTTATCTTATTGTCGTGCTTTCTTGTGTGCATTTTTATATGCTGGTTAAGCAAGATAAAACTGAACCATTAATTTATCTGCTCATTACTTTTTTATTGTTGGGATTCAGATTATTCATTCAACACCGACGTAATCAATCTACCGCTTTATAAATCCCGATTAACCAGATCTCGCAATAGTTTTTCGTTATTAGCTTTTTCCATAAGGTTTTGATTTTCCTGTCAGAATGCTGCTGTAGCGTGCTTTTGTCGGAGTTCCGGAGTGTGAATTAAACAAAAACTGTTACAATGTGCGACTAGTTTTCATCGCGTTATGATTTAAGAAGGTAAATATGACTGATTTTGTCGATCACGATCCACAAGAAACGCAAGAATGGTTGGACGCCCTGGAGTCCGTGCTTCAAGCAGCCGGTGACGAAAAAGCCCACTTTATTATTGAAAAGCTTATTGATAAGGCCCGCCGAAGCGGTGTAAACCTTCCTTACAGTGCCAACACAGCCTATGTAAATTCTATTCCGGTCGATCAGCAGGAGCGCATTCCTGGTGATCAGGCGATGGAGCATAAACTCCGTTCATACATTCGATGGAATGCTATGGCGATGGTGGTTAAAGCCAATATGAAGCCTGGCTCCGTCGGCGGTCATATCGCTACGTTCTCATCAGCCGCAACACTTTATGATGTCGGATTTAACCATTTCTTCAGAGGCGACAATCATGAACATGGCGCCGATTTAGTGTTTCTGCAAGGCCACTCTGCTCCAGGTATCTATGCCCGTTCATTTCTTGAGGGCCGACTGACTGAAGAACAACTGAATAATTACCGTTTTGAAATCGATGGGAAAGGACTTTCTTCCTACCCGCATCCATGGTTAATGCCAAATTATTGGCAATTCCCGACGGTGTCTATGGGACTTGGCCCAATTCTTTCTATTTACCAGGCACGATTCATGAAGTACATGCATCATCGTGATATTGCTAAAACAGATGGACGTCACGTATGGGCATATCTGGGTGATGGTGAGATGGATGAGCCAGAATCATTAGGTGCCATTACCCTGGCCGGACGCGAAAAACTTGATAACCTGATATTTGTAGTAAATTGTAATCTGCAACGACTTGATGGCCCGGTCCGCGGTAATGGCAAAATCATTCAGGAGCTGGAAGCATTATTCCGTGGTGCTGGCTGGAATGTCATAAAAGTTATCTGGGGTAGTGGCTGGGATCAATTACTGGCACGTGATACCAAAGGCTTACTGCTGAAGCGCATGGAAGAAGTTGTCGATGGCGAATACCAGAATTATAAGGCCAAAGATGGAGCATATGTTCGTGAGCATTTCTTTGGCAAATATCCGGAATTACTGGATATGGTTTCGGATATGACTGATGAAGACATCTGGCATCTCAGCCGTGGTGGACATGACCCACGCAAGATCTATGCTGCTTATAAACGTGCTGTAGATCATGAAGGCCAACCTACAGTCATATTGGCGAAAACGGTTAAAGGCTACGGTCTCGGACAAGCAGGTGAAGGTCAAAATACTACCCACCAGCAAAAGAAAATGGGGCTGGAGCATATGAAACGTTTCCGTGACCGTTTCAATATTCCTATTTCTGACGATGAAATTGAAGAAATTCCTTACGTCAAACTTGATGATGACAGTGATGAGAAAAAATATCTCTTGGAACGACGTAATGAGTTAGGTGGTTTTATACCAAAACGTAATAATAATGCTCCGGCTCTGGAAATTCCTTCTCTCACCATCTTCGATGCGGTGCTTAAAGACAGTGGTGACCGCGAATTGTCTACGGCCATGGCTTTCATGCGTGTATTAACGGCATTAATACGTGATAAGAAAATCGGTAAAAATGTTGTACCAATTGTTCCTGATGAAGCTCGAACTTTTGGTATGGAAGGCCTATTTCGTTCAATTGGTATCTATTCATCTTCGGGCCAGAAATATGAACCGGAAGATTCCGGCAAGGTCATGTGGTATCGCGAAGATACTAAAGGCCAGATTCTCCAGGAAGGTATTAACGAAGCTGGATCAATGGCTGAGTGGGTTTCTGCGGCCACTGCATATTCCAACTACAACGTCAATATGATTCCTTTCTACATTTATTACTCGATGTTTGGTTTTCAGCGGGTTGGTGACCTATGCTGGTTGGCGGGAGATATTCAGGCTAAAGGTTTTTTGATTGGAGGTACTGCTGGTCGTACAACTTTGAACGGCGAAGGATTGCAGCATCAGGATGGACATAGTCTGATTCTGGCAAATACTATTCCTAATTGTATTAGCTATGATCCAACTTACGCTTACGAAATCGCTGTTATTGTTCATGAAGGCATGCGGCGTATGTATGAAAACCAGGAAGGAGTGTTTTATTACTTAACTGTAATGAATGAAAATTATGGACATCCCGCTATGCCTAAAGGCGTCGAAGATGGCATCATCAAGGGGCTTTATCAGCTGAAGTCTGGTGGCAAACATAATATAAAAGCCCAACTTTTAGGCAGTGGTACGATTCTACGTGAAGTTGAAGCTGCAGCTGAAATGCTGGAAAAAGACTGGAATGTCTCCGCCAATGTGTGGAGTGTGACCAGTGTGAACGAACTGGTGCGTGAAGGTATGGATGTTGACCGTTATAACCGCCTGCATCCAACTGCTGAGAAAAAACGTAGCTACATTTCACAGTGTCTGGATGATCAACAAGGCGTTGTGGTGGCTTCTACGGACTATATGCGTCTTTATGCCGAGCAATTGCGCCCATGGATAAAACAACGTTATGCCGTATTGGGTACTGATGGATTTGGTCGTAGTGACACCCGTGAAAAATTACGCAGCTTTTTTGAAGTGGATCGTTATCATGTGGTAGTTGCTACACTCAGCGCGCTGGCTGATGAAGGCACAATTAAATATGATGTGGTTGCTAAGGCTATCAAACAATATAAGATTGATGTCGAAGCAGCAAATCCAGTGAAGGTCTAAAACATGGCAGATTTAATCGAATTAAAAGTTCCGGATATCGGTGATTTTGACAATGTTGAAATTATCGAAGTATTAGTTGCCGAAGGTGATTCAATCAGTGCCAATCAGGAAGTGATCACTATTGAGTCTGACAAAGCGATGATGGAAATCCCATCATCGTTAAGTGGCACGATTAAGGAAGTAAAAGTCAAAGTCGGCGATAAAGTTAGTGAAGGAGCGGTTATCGCTTTGATTGAGTCAGCTGACGATGACGTCGAAAAAAATGATAAACCGACTGGAAAAACAGTTGAAAACAAACCAGTAGAACAAGAAAAACCTGCTGCGGCTGAGAGCAAACCGGAGCCAGCTCCTACGCTTGCCAACCCTGAGGCTGAAAGAGCAGAAACACTTCCATATGCACCTGATACAGGATCGTCCAAAAAGCTATCACACGCTTCCCCTTCGGTAAGACAGTTCGCTCGTGAATTGGGTGTTCCGCTGGCTGCCGTAGTGGGTAGTGGTCAAAAAGGACGTATTTCCAAAGAAGATGTGCAGAATTTTGTTAAACAGGTGATGAACACACCCGTACCAAAATCTGCTGAAGGCGCCGGAATTCCAGCTGTTCCAGTGATCAACTTTGAACAGTTTGGCGAAATCGAAAGCAAAGAATTATCACGAATCAAGAAAATTTCCGGCAAACATCTGCACGCCTGCTGGTTGAATATTCCACATGTAACACAGTTTGATGAAGCCGATATCACCGAACTGGAAGAATTCCGTCAGGAAAATAAAGATATGGCTGCCAAGAAAGGTGTCAGCCTGACGCCATTGGTGTTCATTATGAAAGCCGTGGTTGCCTGTCTGAAACAGTATCCGGAATTTAATGCTTCATTAAGTGAAGACAAGCAAAGTCTGATTTATAAAAAGTATTACAACATCGGTGTGGCCGTTGATACGCCAAATGGCCTGATGGTGCCGGTCATCCGTGATGTTGATAAAAAAGGCTTCCTGGACTTGGCAGGTGAATTGGGCGAAATCAGTGCCCGTGCCCGTGAAGGAACCTTAACGGCCAAGGATTTACAGGGCGGAACATTCTCTATTTCCAGCCTGGGTGGTATTGGCGGTCAATTCTTCACGCCAATCGTCAATGCACCTGAAGTCGCTATTCTGGGCGTCAGTCGTCACCAGATGAAACCAGTCTGGAACGGAAAAGAATTTGAGCCTCGACTGATGTTGCCATTATCCATTTCTTATGATCATCGGGTGATTGATGGCGCTGCCGGTGCACGATTCACTGTAATGCTGAATCAGATGTTGTCAGATATCAGAAAGGTCTTGTTATGAGTTTGATTGAAGTCAAAGTACCGGATATCGGCGATTTTGATACGGTTGAAATTATTGAAATTCTGGTTGCTGAAGGTGATTCAGTTAGCGAAAATCAGGACATTATTACGCTTGAATCTGACAAAGCCGCAATGGAGATTCCAAGCTCAGCTGCTGGCATCATCAAGTCAATAAATGTCAAAGTAGGTGATAAAGTTGCACAGGGTGATGTGATTCTGTCAGTTGAAAGTGAGGCAGACTCTGCAGCTGAGGAAAAACCAGCTGAACCCAAACCAGAAGCAGATAAGCCAAAACCTGCTGAAACAGAAAAGCCTGCGGAAAAATCCAAAGCAGCACCTGTTGCTAAAGCAGAAATTCCAACTGATGCTGACATGCATGCTGAGCTAGTGGTTTTAGGTTCCGGTCCTGGTGGTTACACGGCAGCATTTCGTGCTGCTGATTTAGGCAAACAGGTGATTCTGATTGAACGTCACCAACGAATTGGTGGAGTGTGTCTGAATGTTGGTTGTATTCCTTCAAAAGCTCTATTGCATACAGCACACGTTATTAATGAAGCAAAACATATTGCTGAAAATGGTGTGACCTTTGGCGCCCCAAAAATTGATATTCGCAAAGTCGCAGATTGGAAAGACGGAATTGTTTCTAAGCTGACCGGTGGATTATCAGCGTTGGCCAAGCAACGTAAAGTGACTGTGGTACATGGTGAAGCACAGTTCTCCGGTACTAATTTAATGCAGGTCAAGACAGAAGAAGGCGATAAAACCATCAGTTTTGAAAACTGCATTATTGCTGCTGGTTCACGGGTAACAAAAATCCCGGTGTTTCCGAATGATGACCCACGGATGATGGATTCTACCGATGCACTGGAGCTCGAGGATATTCCGAAGAAGCTGCTGGTCATTGGTGGCGGTATTATCGGCCTTGAAATGGCGACCGTTTACAACGCTCTGGGTTCTGAAATCAGTGTTGTCGAATTACAGGACAGCCTGATCCCCGGTGCCGATAAGGATCTGGTTAAACCTTTGCATAACCATATCCAGAAACAATACAAAGCGATTTATCTGAAAACCAAAGTCAGCAAAATCGATGCGTTAAAATCTGGCCTGAAGGTCACCTTTGAAGGTGATAATGCGCCAGATCCACAAACCTACGACAAGATTCTGGTCGCAGTGGGCCGTTCACCCAACGGTAAACTGATCAATGCAGAAGCTGCTGGTGTGGATGTAAATGATTATGGCTTTATTAAGGTCAATCAGCAGATGCAGACCAATATGCCGCACATCTATGCAATTGGTGACATTGTCGGTCAACCGATGCTGGCCCATAAAGCAACACATGAAGGTAAAGTGGCTGCAGAGCATATTGCCGGAAAAAAAGTGGCCTTTGATCCGATGACCATTCCTTCAGTCGCTTATACCGATCCTGAAGTTGCCTGGATGGGTCTCAGTGAAGATGAAGCGAAAAAGCAGGGCATTGATTACGTTAAAGGTGCTTTCCCATGGGCTGCCAGCGGTCGTAGTTTGAGTGTCGATCGTGATGAAGGTCTGACTAAAGCTTTGTTTGATAAGGAAACAGGACGTTTATTAGGTGCGGGTATTGTCGGACCAAATGCCGGTGAATTAATTGCTGAAGCGGTATTGGCACTGGAAATGGGAGCCGATGCAGAAGATATCGGATTAAGCATTCATCCTCATCCGACTTTGTCAGAAACGTTTGCCTTTGCAGCGGAAATGGCCGAAGGCAATATCACGGATCTGATTCCTCCACGTAAAACATTACATTCCAAGTAAAAACAGGCAATCCGTTCGAGACTTTTGTCTCGAACGGATAAATAACCTCACTTTAGCAATCAGTAATGAACTGCTTTTCATGCAGCGAAACCGACCGGTGATAAATTAGCTATGACCAGAGAAGCTACTTTGCTTAAACCCCCGCTAAAATGGGCTGGTGGCAAACGCTGGTTAATTTCCAGACTGTTGAAACTATGGAAACAGTTTCCGGATTATCGTCTTGTCGAGCCGTTCTGTGGTGGCTTGTCGGTAGCGTTGGGATTAAATCCCGATAAAGCATTGTTAAATGATCTGAATCCGGCTTTAATCAATTTTTATCAACAACTGCAGCAAGGCCTGACAATTGATTTGCCCCTTGCAAATGATGAGCAGCTCTATTATCAATACCGTAAACAGTTCAATGATATTTCAGCCCATACAGACGCTGAACGTGCTCAATTATTTTATTATCTTAATCGTACTGGTTATAACGGCCTGTGTCGTTTTAACAAAACGGGTGGTTACAATGTGCCATTTGGCCGTTACAAAACAATCAATTATGTAAGCGATTTTGCACCTTACCAGTCGGTATTAAATCAGTGGGAATTCAGCAATATGGATTTTGCCCAGCTGGATATTCGACAGAATGATTTTATTTATGCTGATCCGCCCTACGATGTGCCATTTCGGCAATATTCCCAGCAGGGGTTTGACTGGGATGACCAGGTCCGATTAGCCGAGTGGCTGGCAAAGCACGACGGACCAGTGGTGCTGTCAAATCAGGCAACAGATAAAATAAAAAAACTCTATCGTGATTTGGGGTTTACCCTGCAATTTCTTGATGCACCCCGAACAATAAGCTGCAAAGGTGATAAACGGCAGGCTGCAAGAGAAGTGCTTGCTTTGCGCGGATTTTGATACAATAACAGATTCTTTTTTACATTCTTCGATACAGGATTTCTTCCCCCCATGTCTGACATCAAAAAAGTCGTTCTTGCCTATTCTGGCGGTCTGGATACTTCCGTTATTCTTAAATGGCTGCAGGATAAATATCAATGTGAAGTGGTGACCTTTACAGCTGATCTGGGTCAGGGTGAAGAAGTTGAGCCGGCACGAGCAAAAGCAAAATCGCTGGGCATTAAAGAAATTTATATTGAAGATTTACGTGAAGAATTTGCTCGTGATTATGTGTTCCCAATGTTTCGTGCCAATGCCATCTATGAAGGTGAATACCTTTTAGGTACATCAATTGCCCGTCCTTTGATTGCCAAACGTCTGGTTGAGATCGCGGCTCAAACCGGTGCAGAAGCTGTCTCACATGGCGCTACTGGTAAAGGCAATGATCAAGTACGTTTTGAATTGGGCGCTTATGGCCTGAATCCAAATATTAAAGTGATTGCTCCGTGGCGTGAATGGGATTTGTTATCCCGTCAAAAACTATTGGATTACGCCGAGAAACACGGTATTCCGGTTGAAATGAAACAGGGTAAAAAATCACCTTATTCGATGGATGCCAATCTGTTACATATTTCTTATGAAGGTGGCATTCTTGAAGATCCATGGGCTGAAGCAGAAGAAAGCATGTGGCGTTGGTCGGTGTCACCGGAAAATGCTCCTGATAAAGCCACTTATCTTGAACTAAGCTATGAAAAAGGCGATATTGTAGCGATTAATGGCGAACGTTTAACCCCTGCTCAGGTGATGATTTATCTAAACAAGGTTGCCGGTGAAAATGGTGTTGGTCGCCTAGATATTGTTGAAAACCGTTATGTCGGTATGAAGTCCCGAGGTTGTTATGAAACACCAGCCGGTACAGTTATGCTTAAAGCCCATCGTGCTATTGAGTCATTAACACTGGATCGTGAAGTCGCTCATTTGAAAGATGAACTGATGCCACGTTATGCCAGCATGATTTACAACGGTTACTGGTGGGCACCGGAACGTTTGATGATGCAGACAATGATAGATGCATCACAGACATCTGTGAACGGTGATGTCAGAATTAAACTTTATAAAGGTAACGTCATAGTTGTTGGTAGACAGTCAGCCACCGATAGTCTGTTCGATGAATCTATTGCTACATTTGAAGATGATGCTGGTGCCTACAATCAGAAAGATGCAGAAGGCTTTATCAAATTAAATGCCCTAAGGTTAAAAATAGCAGGGAAGAAGAAATAGGCATACGGATCTGCCGGAGTATTTATGAAACATAGTGAACATGAAGAGCGAACTGCTGAATGGATGCGACTAGCGCTCTCAAAAATGAAACAATATGAGATTCCTCCCACACCAGTAAATTATGCGCTTTGGTTTGAGTACGTTTCCGGTACAAATCTAGCGTTGGTAGAAGCCGTAGACAGTGAAATTGAACTAACAGGGAAAATAACTGAACAGCAAGTACGCTTGTTGCATGAACAATTCTTTGATGATGATAAAGATAGGGCTGCGATGTTTGAAATGCGTCAAGAGCTTGCCCGTCTTCTCAAACAGACTTTGAACTATATTTATACCGGTGTGACTACAACCGATCGTAGTAACAGCCATTTACAAAGTATGCTGACGCGCTTGCAACCAGATTTAAATCGTCAGCAATTGCATACACTCATCGAAGAGGTGCTTATTGAAACCCGACTGGCAGTTTCGTCGGGTGAATTACTCAACGAGCAGTTAAATGGTGCAATGGTAGAAGTTGCTGCACTGAAAAAAGAACTAAGCGATTCCCGTCGAGAATCAATCACAGATAGTTTGACTGGATTAGCCAATCGTAAACATTTTGATGAGTTGATCAGCGAGATGATCCGTGATGCTGATCAGAACGGCATCGATGTGTCAGTGATTTTTTGTGATGTGGATATGTTCAGTGTTATCAATGAAAAACATGGGCAGTTAGTAGGTGATCAGGTCTTAAGAGTGATTGCTGAGTTGATGAGGAAATCGCTGAAAGGACGTGATTTAGTCGCTCGTTATGGAGGTGAAGAGTTTGCTGTTATTTTACCCAACACCAGCATGCAAAACGCCCGTCAACTTGCTGAAAGTATTCGACAGGATATTGCCGGGAAACGGATTCAACGCAAGGATACCCGTGAACCACTTGGCACTATCACCATGTCATTTGGTGTGGCGCGTTATGTTCCTGGTGAAGGTGTTGATAGTTTCCTACAACGTGTTGATCGAGCGGTTTATCTGGCAAAACGCAGTGGACGCAACAATGTCTCAGACGCACCGCCGCCAATTATCTGATTAAAAACTATCAGTAAAATAAACTTCTTCGAGTGGCAATTGCCCTGCTCGGGGGCGCGCATCTTCCAGCTTTTTCCCAACGGTAATCATCATTACAATAATATGATCATGGGGCAGGTTAATGATGCGAGCGACTTTATCAAAGTCAAAACCATCCATCGGGCAGGTGTCATACCCCATGCCTCTTGCCATCAACATAATATTCATGGCTGCAATGCTGGCCGAGCGAACGCATTCATCACGCTGACCTTGATGGTGATTGGCATAATAATTTTCGATTGCTGGCAGTATGGCATTTTGTGCAGCCTGTGGTGCATGTTGCCAATAACGTTCAGGCTGTTTTTCCCAAGCATTTAAATCGGCACAGAGTACCAGCAATAAAGAGGAATCTACCACCTGGGCCTGCCCCCAGGCCGCCTCCAAAATCTGCTGACGCTTTTCAGTATCCTGTATTCTGACAAATCGCCAGTGTTGAATATTAAATGCGGTGGGTGACAGGATGGCATGTTCCATCAACTCATTCACTTCTGCTTCAGTCATTTGATGTGCCGGGTCATAGTGTTTGACCGAGCGACGAGTTTGAATCGCTTCTTTTATATCCATCAGTTTTGGAATGCTACTCAGTTTAGTTCGATTTTCAGATACAGCCATTGTTGTTCATCCTGATGGCTGCGATAGGTTGTTGTATTAGTTTGCTGGCGTTGTTGTTCACCAATCTGGCCAATTAAAATCCATTGGTTTAGCGGACCATTGACAGTAGTTAGTAAGCTGGTTGTTGAGATATCGCCATTACGCTGCATCTTAGAGAATAAGGGCAGGATATCGACACGGGCCTGTTGATTGCCGAGAATATTCACTCTTGCCTGAAAGCCATTATCCAGTTGAATGTACTGGGTCGTTTCCTGAACCGCAATACCACCATGAGGGTAAAAAATAAGCTGTTGCTGATTATCAGCGACAGCACGGCCCATTTGTATATCAATAGGCTGACCGGCAATACCCCTTGCCTGATATTGCTGATCCCTTTCTCGACTGTCTTTGGTGGACCAGCGATTTATTTCCACCGATGAATTTTTCGGGTTCTCTAAATCGATATTAAATCGATCGTCAGCATACTGTTCATCATTGAGCTGTTGCTGGGCACGCAGCACGGTGACGGTAAGGCTCTGCTGTCTGCTGTCCAGCTGTTTGGCCAGTCGTTCGATCTCCTGAAAACTTTGCGACGAACTTTTGATAATCAACAGGTTATCGTGGCCATTAATAGTCGTGTAGTTGTCTATCATAGGCTCAATCATTGGCAATATTTCGGACGCAAGACGGTGTTGCAATTCAATGGTTCTTATCTGATCAGCAACTGCAGGTAATGCTAATAATAAAAATAGTATCGAATAGATAATTTTCATAAATTTAACCGCCTTGTCGCAACATCTGCAAAGCTGTGATTCCAGCATTCTTCAAATTGTTGTTTGAGTTCCCGGACTGTCAAGGGATCATGCAGATTGGCCTGACCTTGATAGCGTTGATTGTTGAGACAGCGTAAATAGCCGGAATGATCCACCAACATCACTATATTTTTGGGTCGTTGTTGTTTTTCCGAGAGAATATGCACGCTGATCGAACTGGTGAGTTTAGATATTAACGGTAGCAGTCGATGGGAATTCATGATGCTACTCTGGGTTTCATCAACTAATATTCTTATTTGGGTACGGCGGCTATTGATGCAAAGTTGTTTCAAACAGTCGATTACTGCCGGATTATCAAGTAAAACCATATCCAGATCACTGCCCAGAAAACAGATTTCCCGCTGGGCGGTTTCCACCAGGGCCAAGACAGCCGCAGCTGCCTCATGTTTTCCATCAAATGCGATGATTTGATTAGTTTCGGCCTGGTTAGAATTATCAGTCATTTAACAATTTTTTGCCTGTTCAACAGCATTACCGATATAGCTTGCAGGTGTCATATCTTTCAATGCAAATTTAGCGGCCTCTGGCAAATCAAGCGTCTCAATGAATTCATGCATGATTTGTTTGTTGACTCTCTGTCCACGGGTTAATTCTTTGAGTTTTTCATAAGGATTCTCAATTCCATATCGACGCATAACCGTCTGGATTGGTTCCGCTAATAATTCCCAGTTGGCATCCAAATCTGCGGCCATTGTTTCGGGAGCAGCTTCGAGTTTGCTAATACCTTTGAGTGCAGAGCTGTAAGCCAGCATGGAGTGAGCAAAACCGACACCAATATTGCGTAACACGGTGGAATCGGTCAGATCACGCTGCCAGCGGGAAATAGGCAGCTTCATCGCCAGATGATCGAATGTTGCATTGGCAATACCCAGATTACCTTCCGCATTCTCAAAATCAATTGGATTAACCTTGTGTGGCATGGTGGATGAGCCGATTTCGCCTTTGACGGTTTTTTGTTTGAAGTAGCCAATAGAGATGTAGCTCCAGACATCACGACAGAAATCAATCAGCACGGTATTAAAACGAATCATTGCTTGGAACAGTTCAGCAACATAGTCATGCGGTTCGATCTGGGTGGTGTATTTGTTCCAGCGCAGTCCCAGTCCGGTGACAAACGCATTCGCCATCATTGGCCAGTCAACATTTGGATAAGCCGCATAGTGGGCATTGTAGTTACCCACAGCGCCGTTCATTTTCCCGTAAAGCAATACTGCGGCGACGTGAGTGCGTTGCAGTTCAAGGCGTTTTACAACATTGGCTAATTCTTTACCCAGTGTGGTGGGAGAGGCCGGTTGACCATGAGTCCGAGCCATCATCGGAGTTTTGGCCTGTTCCTGTGCCAGTTTCTTCAGCGCACCTATTAAGGTGTCCATTTCCGGCAGAATAACGTTTTCCCGGGCATTTTTAAGCATGATGCCGTAAGCGGTGTTATTGATGTCTTCCGAGGTGCAGGCAAAATGCACAAACTCATTTACCGCATCCAGCTCGGCGTTGTTTTTGAATTTACGTTTAATGAAATATTCAACCGCTTTCACATCATGGTTAGTTTCACGTTCGATAGCTTTGATCTCAGCCGCATCTTCTACCGAGAAATCATTCATCAAATCGTTGAGAAATTTTTCGGCGTCTTCACTTAGTTTTGGTACTTCCTGGATATCTGCATTGGCGCCGAGTAAATGTAACCAGCGGCATTCCACTTCAACACGGGCTCGCAGCAGACCATACTCACTGAAATAGGGGCGTAAAGCCTTTGTTTTATCGGCATAACGACCATCAACTGGTGAGATGGCAGTAAGAGCAGTTAATTCCATGAAAACTCCATTAAAAATAAGCTGAAAATTGGCCGAAATTATAGCAGAACTCAGCCCTGATTCTGGATTTGATTCAGTTTGCTTTGTGAATTTGCGTTAAAATAACGGCCATCTTAGTTTCAACTTCGGAGCGTTTTCGTGCTGCAAGAATATCAAACACATGTTGAAGAGCGTGCCGCAGAGGGTTTACCGCCTCTGCCGTTAGATGCAAAACAGGTATCTGACATCATTGAAGGACTTACACAACCTCAAAACACTGATAGAGAAGCACTGATTGATCTACTGGTTCACCGCGTTCCTCCCGGCGTGGATAAGTCAGCTTATGTTAAAGCGGGCTTTCTGGCGGCGATTGCCAAACAGGAAACACAATGTGATTTGATAACACCGGTTTATGCGACTGAACTGCTTGGTACCATGATGGGGGGATATAACATCCAACCTCTAATCGAATTACTGGATTATGATGCAACCGCTGAGGCAGCAGAAACAGCACTGTCAAAAATCGTCATGGTTTATGACGCTTATCATGATGTCGTGGAAAAAGCCGAAACAAATGCTTATGCAAAACGGATTCTGCAGTCTTGGGCGGAAGCCGAATGGTTTTTATCCCGTCCGCCATTAGCCGAAGAGATTACGCTTACAGTATTAAAAGTTCCTGGTGAAACTAACACCGATGATTTATCGCCAGCGACAGAAGCCTGGAGCCGTCCTGATATTCCATTGCACGCAAAAGCCATGCTGGTCAGTAAAATGCCAGATGCGCTAGACAAGATTATTACGCTGAAAGAAAAAGGGCATCCATTAGCTTATGTGGGAGATGTGGTTGGTACCGGATCTTCACGTAAATCTGCGATCAATTCTGTGCTCTGGCATATGGGACATGATGTGGCTTACGTCCCGAACAAACGTCAGGGCGGCGTTATTTTAGGTAACAACATTGCGCCTATTTTCTTTAATACTGCGGAAGACTCTGGTGCCTTGCCAATAGAATGTAATGTCGATCAGCTTGAAACGGGTGATGTGATTACCATCAAGCCCTATGAAGGCAAAATTTACAACGAAGCCGGTGAAGTCGTTTCTGAGTTCACTTTACGGCCTACCACTATTGCTGATGAAGTGCGTGCCGGTGGTCGTATTCCTTTGATTATAGGTCGTGGTTTAACCGATAAAGCCCGTGAAACATTGGGTATGCCACCATCAGATGTTTTCAAACGTCCGGTCGAACCCGTTCATAGTGATAAAGGCTTTACGCTGGCGCAGAAGATGGTCGGTGTGGCCTGTGGTGTGGAAGGTGTACGCCCAGGTGCTTATTGTGAACCAAAAGTCACTACAGTCGGTTCTCAGGATACGACGGGTGCAATGACTCGTGATGAGCTGAAAGAATTAGCCTGTCTCGGTTTCTCCTCTGATTTGGTGATGCAGTCTTTCTGTCATACAGCAGCTTATCCAAAGCCTGTTGATATTAAACTTCAGCATGAATTACCTGAATTCATCAGTACCCGTGGCGGTGTGTCATTACGCCCGGGTGACGGCGTTATACACTCATGGTTAAACCGTATGATTTTGCCGGATACCGTCGGTACCGGTGGTGATTCACATACCCGTTTCCCGATTGGTATCAGTTTCCCTGCTGGGTCAGGTTTAGTTGCGTTTGCCGCTGCGCTTGGCGTAATGCCATTGGATATGCCGGAATCAGTATTAGTACGTTTTAAAGGCGAAATGCAGCCGGGTATTACTTTACGTGATCTGGTTAATGCCATTCCCTATGCCGCTATTCAGCAAGGGTTGCTGACGGTTGAAAAGAAAGGTAAGAAAAATATCTTTAATGGCCGCGTGTTGGAAATCGAAGGTTTACCTGATTTAAAAGTCGAGCAGGCGTTTGAATTATCTGATGCCTCTGCTGAACGCAGTGCCAATGGCTGTACGGTAAGGTTAAATAGAGAACCGATTATTGAGTTTCTCACCTCAAATATTTCGTTAATGGAATGGATGATTGCTGAAGGCTATGAAGATGCCAGAACGCTGCAACGCCGCATTGACGCAATGCGTGCCTGGCTGGCTGACCCGCAATTGCTCAAGCCGGATGCTGATGCAGAGTATGCTGCCGTTATCGAGATTGATTTGAATGAAATCAAAGAGCCATTACTGGCTTGTCCGAATGACCCGGATGATATCAAGCCATTATCCGAAGTCGCTGGTGCTCATATTGATGAGGTGTTTATCGGTTCCTGCATGACCAATATCGGTCACTATCGAGCAGCCGGTAAAGTGCTGGAAAAAATGGGTAATCTGCCTGTTAAACTGTGGGTTGCTCCACCGACCAAAATGGATCAGCATCAATTAACGGAAGAGGGAATTTACAGTATCTTTGGTCGTGTTGGTGCCCGCACTGAAACTCCGGGTTGCTCGTTGTGTATGGGTAACCAGGCACGGGTAGCTGATAATGCCACGGTGGTTTCAACCTCTACCCGTAACTTCCCCAATCGTCTGGGTAATGGGGCCGAGGTGTATTTATCGTCTGCAGAACTCGCGGCGGTGGTTGCCAGTATGGGACGCCTTCCAACGGTTGCCGAATATCTGGAGAAAGTCGCTGGTATTCAGCCGATGGCGCATGAAATCTATCGTTATCTGAATTTTAACGAGTTGGAGCACTATCAACGTGCTAAAGCTAGTTAACCTGAGATCGGTTTAAGCAGACGTCAAAGCGAGCCTGTGAAGTGAGTTCATATCTTGTTCAGAGAGCATGATGGAGGGTTTATCTTCTTTCAGGCAATAGGCGATAAGCCCACCCATGAGGTTCAACATGAAGCCATGCAGGCTTCTGTGCCGGGAATGCTCGATTTGAGAGATATTCTTCAACTGATCGTTGATGGTTTCAATGATGAAACGCTTTTTGAGTAATATCCTGTCCCAGAGTGATAATAGCTTCGGTTTCATGTTTTTACGAACATTGGTGATGAGTTCAATGCCCTGGTCATAGAGCTTTCCGGAGAGCGCCTGACTGATATAGCCCTTGTCGGCATAGAGCTTACCGAACAAGCCTTTGACCATTGTTGGAACGGGTTCACGGTCATCGACGTTAGCCGGTGTGAGCTTGGTATCCAGAATATCACCGCGATGATTGATAAGCAGATGTAGCTTAAAGCCGTAAAACCAGCCCATAGTGCTCTTGCCCCGGGTGGCCACACCGTCAAAGACCTTGTGGCGAGGGATCCGCAGGTTGTGGCAAACCTTGATGCTGGTGGAATCGACAAAGGCTATCCCCGTTGCCGAGCCTTTCAGATGCGTGAAGTACGCACACAGTGGCACCAGTACGCCTGGCATAACCTCTAAAAACCGGGTGTAGCTGAGCAGTTCGGGGAAGGCATCGCGTAGGTGTCTTGCCACATGATGCAGATAAAAGCTTTTGAAATTGCGATAGTTGGAGCGATGAAACTCGATAATGATGGTCATGATCTCCGCTGG
The DNA here is from genome assembly GCF_000260985.4 of Methylophaga nitratireducenticrescens. Classification (NCBI taxonomy): domain Bacteria; kingdom Pseudomonadati; phylum Pseudomonadota; class Gammaproteobacteria; order Thiotrichales; family Piscirickettsiaceae; genus Methylophaga; species Methylophaga nitratireducenticrescens. Next base: position 2,126,274 of record NC_017857.3, on the reverse strand, counting down.
CGTCATTCGCCCCTGACGTCGTCGTTGACGTTGCCCCGATTGGAGTAGCGTTTTTTCCCATTCTGGAATAAACACACGACAAAAATCATCGACGTCACAGAAAATTTCAACTAACTTGTCCATGCCTGCTTACCTTTGTGATCAAATTATTCTTGCTCGAAAGATCTGATCCGTAAGCAGGCACTTAGTTCATTTTCTTATCCCGAGTTCAGGTTAGTTAAACTGATAACTCACAGAAACCAAAAAGGGCTGTTTTTACAGCCCTTTTTTTATGACTATTATTGGTGAAGCCTTATTAGGTTTGAGTGTGTAACTCTGATGCTGCCTGTAATAATTTATTGCTCTGCAGTAAAAACTGCCAGCGTCTGCCACCTTTCTGTCGCCATAAAACCGCGGCTCTTATGCCGGTTAATAATAACGCTCGAATGCGATTGACATTGTCGGCCTGTTGCAAAAAGCCTGAATCACCAAAAACCTGAATACGCGGTGTAAGTTCACTGACGGTACGCTGATAAATATCGGCAAAACGGGCAATGACCTGAGGGCTGGTGATGCTACCAAAATACTCAACTTGTTGAGGAATCTGATCCAGTTCACGGGTAATCAGATCCAGCATCGCAGGGTGCTTTGACAGTTTGCGTTGCAAATGCAAAATCCCGATTGCATAGCGTAACACCACAATATCGCCAGGTTGTTTACGTTTCGATAGCTGATTATTGAACTGACGAATACCGGTTTTTAATTTACTGATTTCACCATAAACCGATTCGGTATCAGGTGCATCCATCACCAGTAAACTCTGCAGCATGGTCTGCATATCATCATTATCGACCTGACCTGTTTCAGCAATCTGTTGGACCAAAGTCACAGATTGCATCAAAGCGGAGAGGGCGATGACCCGATCATGAATAATTGTTTTCTGATTCATGGATGCATCCCCGGAGCGTTGGTATCGATAATAATGCCACCGCCCAGACAGACATCATCCTGATAGAACACCACAGATTGTCCTGGGGTGACGGCGCGTTGTGGCTCATCAAATTCAACCTGAATATTGCCCTGTTGATCCTGAGTGATTAGACAGGGCTGATTTGGTTGACGATAGCGGGTTTTTGCACTGGCTCGACATGGCAATTCCGGGGCATCGCCTGCCACCCACGAGAGTTGTTCAGCGGTCAGTTTAGTGCTGTAAAGCCACTCATGTTCACCTTGAACAACATATAAAATTCGCTTTTGCATATCCTTGCCAGCGACAAACCACGGTTCACCGCTGCTGTTTTTACGACCACCAATGCCAAGGCCCTGGCGTTGGCCGAGGGTGTAATACATTAACCCTGAATGTTCGCCAATTTTTTCGCCTTCCGGGGTGCGCATTTCGCCAGGTTGAGCCGGGATATAACGTCCCAGAAATTCACGGAAGCGTCGCTCACCGATAAAGCAGATGCCAGTGCTGTCTTTTTTGTCGTGATTGATAAAGCCTGCTTTTTCGGCAATCTGACGCACTTCAGTTTTTGGTAATTCGCCCAACGGGAACAGGGTACGTGATAATTGCGCCTGACCAAGGGTATAAAGAAAGTAACTCTGGTCTTTGCTGTTATCCAGGCCTTTTAATAACTGAAACTTACCATCATGTTCGCGCACTCGTGCGTAATGCCCGGTGGCGATCAGATAGCCACCCAATTCCATAGCATGATCCAGAAAGGCTTTAAATTTGATTTCACGATTACACAGAATATCGGGATTCGGCGTGCGCCCCGCTTTGTATTCATCAAGGAAATGCTTGAATACATAATCCCAGTATTCCATAGCGAAATTGGCTTCATGAAAAACGATGCCCACTTTATCAGCAACGGATTGAGCATCTTTGCGATCATCTTCGACAGTACATTCGCTTTCATCCGCGTAGTCGACCCAATTTTTCATAAACAGACCCTCAACATCAAAGCCTTGCTGTTTAAGCAGCAACGCTGCGACAGAGGAGTCCACGCCGCCGGACAGGCCGACGACTATTTTTTTGTGTTCAGACATAATTAATCAGTTAATAAATCAAGTGGATAGCGTTTTCCAGCCAGATAATCCTGTAAACATTGCTCGACTAAAGGGCTGCGAAACTGAGAGCGACGCTGTTGAATAGTCTCAGCATCCAGCCAGACAGCCTGATGAATGTCAGTATCCAATGGTCTATCCAGCTTTTCACCCAGACTTCCGCTAAAACAGAAACGAATATAGGTGTTTTTAGTTTGCTGATGTCGCCAGCGATAGATACCAATCAACGACTCAGGCGTAAATTGCCAGGCTGTCTCTTCCAGTGTTTCCCGGATAACCGCTTCAATCAGGCTTTCTCCGTCTTCGAGATGGCCGGCTGGCTGGTTGAGTTTGAGTTCGCTGCCGATCATTTCTTCGACCATCAGAAATTGCTGGTCGCGTTTTATTACGGCGGCTACGGTGGTTCTTGGAGTCCAGATCATCCGCGTATTTTATCACGGTCTGAAAATTAACTTCGCCCCATTGTCCGGGTTGCAGATCATTTAATTGCCATGGACCAATGGCGGCACGGATCAATCTTAATGTTGGATGGCCAACTGCAGCAGTCATACGGCGTACCTGTCGGTTTTTGCCTTCACTGATTTGCAGTTCCAACCATTGGGTCGGAATCGATTGTCGAAAGCGTACCGGTGGAACTCTTTCCCACAAATCAGGTTCATCGATAAGTCTGGCCTTAGCCGGTTTGGTCAGACCATCTTTTAACATGACACCCTGTTGCAATTGTTCAAGCGCAGCAGCATCCGGAATATTTTCCACCTGAACCCAGTAAGTTTTGCTTAATTTATGTCGTGGATCGCTGATATGATGTTGTAATTGACCATCGTCGGTCAGCAATAATAATCCTTCACTGTCCCGATCCAACCGACCCGCCGGATAGATGTCCGGTATATCAATGTAGTCCTTCAGTGCCTTACGACCGTCGTTATCGCTGAATTGAGTCAACACGTTGTATGGTTTATTGAAGGCAATTAGTTTCGTCATGGTTATATCCGTGCTACAAGCCATTTAAAAAGTTTTTTTAACTTCAAATCCGCTGTCCTTTCATCGCTGCCAGTGTTGTGATTCAAAACGTATAACGCAGGTGCAGGAGCCGTTTTTGAGATCGCTCCATGTCGCTCACTTTGTTAGGGCCTACACCCAAAAAAGGCTTCTCTCCATGAATGGTGGCAATGTCTGGAATAGTGCTTGCCCTGAGACGTTTGTAATCACTTTAACTAATTGACGAGCAACGCTTTTGTATCCTGCACCGAGATCTGATCTCAATCCATGTCGGCTAAGCGGAAGGATGAGTTTTTAGTCATAACACATTGGAGCAGCACTTATCCCTCCTCACAGTGTTTTGGAAATAACTTAATGTAAGTAGAACAGCGACGCTATATTGATTTCAACTTGTTGGACGATATGCCGCTTTAGCAGTGATGGCGATGTAAAGATTAACCGACCCGCTTATGCCAGACTATGGCGAAACAGCTGAAAAAGATTATTGATAGTTATTATCCACAAAAAAATCGAAGATGATAGTTGCGCAACATTAAAGGGCAACCGATACAACGTAAATACAAATCATCATGTCTTTGATCAAAGTTAGGTGCGCAAATAAAATCCGTTCCCTATCCACTCCGAAGGTTGGCATGATAGCCGTTTTAAAAACGAGAATTGAATTCCTGGACCATAAGGCTGTTCAAATCGGTATTAACAATCATGGTGCTAAATTGTTTTTGCTGCAGAAGCATATCATCATAATTTTCATTGAAGTGGCGTCATGTTTCTGCTGAGAACGAAATGGATGATTTACGTTCTTAAAAAAATGGTTAAAACTCAAATGCCAATAACAAAAATATTATCAAAGACTCGATAATCGATGCGCTTTTACAGTAAATTTCATGGCATGCTAAGGCTTATGATGTGAATGCTATGTTGACTCGAAAAAAGTTTTTATATTTCTGGGGCTTTGGCTGTAAAGGCTGAGTAAATCGTCATCTAATCGGGGCTTTCTTCGGCGAATTCAATTGTTATGTTCGGAGTAACACAAGTGACTGCTTTAGTTTTGGCTGGAAAAAATAGTGCAAATCCGTCATCATTATTTCTTTCAGCCAAATGCATATACAACATTTAGGTTGGGTTGAAGCGGCAGATCATGTCGTTTCAGGCGCCTCAGGCGTTATTTCAAATGCGCGTGTCACCGGTAATTTAGCTCAGGCTATTGGCGTCGATGCGTTGAGTTGTAGTGATTATGCTGCAGCTGTTATTCAAAACATGTAAGGAGATTCCATGAAAGTTGCAGACAATAAAGTAGTTGTTATCGACTACACGCTCACCGACAACAGTGGCACCGTTATTGACAGTAGTGAAGGCGCTGGTCCGCTGGCGTATTTGCATGGTGCTGGTAACATTATCCCTGGCTTGGAAGACGCGCTTGCGGGTAAAGAAACAGGCGATAAAGTCCAAGCCAGTATTGAACCTGCGAATGCTTATGGCGAGCGCCATGATGCGTTAAAACAAGATGTGCCTGCTGAATTATTCAGTGGTGTAGAAAAAGTTGAAGTTGGTATGCAATTTCAGTCAGAAACTGAGCAAGGCCCGGTTTTGGTCACTGTTGTAGCAATTAATGATGAAACTGTTACCGTCGATGGCAATCATCCTCTGGCTGGCGTACATTTGAACTTTGACGTTGAAATCCGTGAAGTTCGTGAACCAAGTGCAGAAGAGCTTGAACATGGACATGTTCATGGTGAAGGCGGTCACCAGCACTAAAAACTAAAACTTATATTTAGTCTCAAAGGCGGGCATTGTGCCCGTCTTTTTGTTTCAGACGTAGAATTTCATGCAAACTATAGAACAACTAAAACAACAATTTGCTATTGCTGATCGCCTGGATTTTTCTATGGGCCCTTCAGAATGTGTGATGATAAATATCAATACGCCTCATGCCAAGGCGCGAATAACAACACAGGGTGCGCAGGTATTATCTTACCGCTCTGCAGATGCATTACATGATCTATTGTTTTTGAGTCGATTGAGCCGTTATGGTGATCGACGGGCAATTCGTGGAGGCGTCCCTGTCTGTTGGCCATGGTTTGGTGTTGATCCCAGTGGTAAGGGCCGTCCTGCTCATGGTTTTGCACGTAACCGTGTTTGGGATCTGATTGATGTGCAACAGACTGAAAATGATGGCATTAAATTGATTCTGTCATTAGCACCGGATCCTAGGGACGAACCGCTTTGGCATTGTGCTTATAGTTTGAAAATGGAAATCGTGATTGGAGAGCAGTTGACACTCTCACTGACTACCGAAAACCTCGATAAAGAAAGTTTTGTTATCTCGCAGGCATTGCATACGTATTTTGCGGTGGGAAATATCGAAAAAACTCAGGTGAGGGGGTTGAGCAATCATCATTATCTCGACAAGGTAGAAAATTTCCGTGAGAAACTTCAGGCTGGTGAGATCGTTTTTGACGGGGAAACAGACAGGGTATATCTGAATAGTCCTGACAAGCTGTTTATTGAGGATTCTGACTGGGCACGACGCATTGTGGTGGAAAGTTCAGGTTCTAATACCACAATAGTATGGAATCCGTGGGATAGGGTGTCGACATTAAAAGATATGACTGATGACTCGTATCAGTACTTTGTCTGTGTTGAAACTGCCAATGCAGCCAATAACAGTATCAGTTTAGCACCGGGCGAATCGCATACGATTTCAGCTGGTTACAGAATCATGCCATTGGGGTAGAAAGCGACACTCTATGGTCAGCTATAAACGATATAGAGCTTGCTTAAGCCCAGCGCTGACGTAATTCATCACGATGTAAAGCCAGCCATTGGATAGCGATAATCGGAATCGCCGAGATAATTTTACCTGCTTCCAGCAAGGCATACACTTCATCAAATGATAATACACTGACTGAGATATCTTCATCTTCCTCATCCAGGCCATGTAAACCACCAATATGGGTGCTATCTATGCGTCCACAAAACAGGTGTAACAGCTCGGATGTGCCGCCGGGAGAGGTAAAAAACTCATTTATTTTGATCATTTCCAGTATTTCACATCCAGACTCCTCAACGGCTTCGCGATAGGCCACGGATTCTGGTGTTTCGTCTGGTTCAATTGCACCTGCCACGATTTCAAGTAGCCATACACGTTCATCATTTAGTTGTAAGGCGCCGGGACGAAATTGTTCGATAATAACTAATGCATCTTTTTGTGGATCATAGAGTAATACCGCAACACAGCTTCCACGATGAAAGACTTCTCGGGTTAGCGGTGCACTCCAGCCACCTTTGTATAGTGTATGTTTTAAAGAGACAACTTTTAAACTAAAAAAACCGCTATAAGCGGTTGTTTCTTCAATGATTTCAAACTGTTTTTTGCTCATCAGTTTTCCTTACATATCAGCGGTGTTATTCGACAGGGGTAAATGCTGATTTTGATATACCCTCTACACGACGCAATACCGCAATAAATTTGGTGCCATCTTTTTCAATGTGCTCCAGTTTGACCGGTAAATAATTCAGCTCAGGTGCACACCACAAAGTGGTTTCCCGATCCTTGTCGCTGTCTCTATCACGTTGTCTTTTAAATTTAACAGTGTTTATGCTGCCAAGGGGAGTAGTTATCGTTTCCTGCTCAAGTCTTTTAATCTGATAATGTTTGAGATGGCCGCCATCTGCAATTAAATAATTAAAGGTTTTCTGTTGGGGATTCTGCAGCAAATCCAGTCTCAGTTGTACCTGATAAACATGTTTTTCCAATGTACCGTTTTCAATTTCAAGATCCCATGGATGAACCTTATCATCAATATGTACTGAGCGATTACGCCAATCAAAGTCCATGCGTAAATATTTATCTTTTTTCCCCCCATTGCGCTGATAAAGATATTGACGGGGCTTAATCTTCTGTTGGGAAAGGCTCCATAAGCTGGTTTCCTTGACCGTATCGCGTTTGAATAGAGCAACTACACCTTTGGCCTTAGTCGCTGAACGAAAGCGATGCAAACCATCTGTTAAGGTTTCCAGCTGCTGGTTCAGCTCGCCAGCCTGCAAACCATTCATTTGAATTTCATATTGTGCAGAGTAATCAGCCAGGTCTTGAGCACAAACCGTAGCAGACATAAACAGCAACACGAGGTAGGAGAAATAGCGCATGAATAATCAGTTCTGTTGTATTAACAACCTTAAGGCATCAGGATAAAGTTTATGTTCCTCAATCAGCACTCTTGCTGCCAGAGCTTCTTCAGTATCATTTTCCAGTACGGGTACTTTGGCCTGTAAGATCACCGGTCCGGCATCCAGTTCTTCGGTAACAAAGTGTACCGTTGCACCATGTTCTTTTTCGCCGGCTTCGATGGCCCGTTTGTGGGTATGCATGCCTTTGAATTTAGGTAACAGCGAGGGATGAATATTAATTAATTTATTCGCATAGTGCTTAACAAATCCTGCACTCAAAATACGCATAAAGCCAGCCAAGACAACATAATCCGGAGTAAAAGAATCAATCAGCTTCATCAGCTGTTCATCAAATGCTTCCCGGCTAGCGAAATTCTTGTGATCCAGTGTTCTGGTGGCAATGTCAGATTGCTGAGCAAATTTCAGCCCAGCTGCATTTGGACAATTACTGATTACAGCAGCAACCTCAGCATCCAACTCATTTGCCTGTATCGCTTTAACAATGGATTGCATGTTGCTGCCACGTCCTGAAATCAGGATCACCAATTTGGGTTTCAAAGCAGCAGTCATTTAATAATGACTTGTTCTTCAGAGTCACTATTTTCAATATGGCCAATGCGCATAGCCGTCTCACCCAGTGCAGTCAGAATCTGTACGGTCGCATCGGCATCCTGCTCAGCCACACAAACCACCATGCCAATACCGTTGTTGAAAGTGCGATACATCTCACGATCAACCACATTTCCCTGCTGTTGCAGCCAGTCGAAAACGGCCGGTCTTTGCCAACTTTTGCTATCAATGATTGCCGTTACATTTTCTGGTAATACACGGGGAATGTTTTCCAATAAACCACCACCTGTAATATGAGATAATGCGTGAATATTAACTTTTTCATGTAGTTGCAGTAATGACTTAACGTAGATTCTGGTCGGTGCCAACAGTTTTTCACCTAATGTCGCACCATCAAATGACATATTCAGATCAGCTTTACTGACTTCAATAATTTTGCGAATCAACGAATAGCCATTTGAGTGTGGTCCGGAAGAAGCGATACCGATAATGGCATCACCAGCTTTTACCTGAGAGCCATCAATAATGTTGTCTTTTTCAACAATTCCGACACAGAATCCCGCTAGATCAAAATCACCTTCCTGATACATACTGGGCATTTCAGCTGTTTCGCCACCTACCAATGCAGCGCCTGATTGCAAACAACCTTCAGCAATACCGCTGACCACATCCGTTGCTACATCAATATTCAGTTTTCCGGTGGCATAATAATCAAGGAAAAACAGGGGTTCCGCGCCAAGAACCGCGATATCGTTGACGCACATGGCAACTAAGTCAATACCAATGGTGTCATGTATTCCAGCCTCGATAGCCAGTCTTAATTTGGTGCCGACGCCATCTGTTCCAGAGACCAGTACCGGTTGTTTATATTTATCGAGCGGTAGTTCAAACAGGCTGCCAAATCCACCCAGTCCAGCCATCACACCAGGACGACGGGTTTTGGCTGCTAAGGGTTTGATACGCTCGACAAGCGCATTTCCGGCTTCAATATCAACACCGGCATCGCGGTAACTGAGGGCTTGGTTTGATTGGGTTGGTGGAACGACGGGATCGGTCATGCTGGCTTCCTGATTATTTGGACATCACACACAAAAAACAGCGTGTTAGAATACCACAATGCCTAGATTATTTTTCTCACTGATTTTCGTTTTCGCTGCGTCGATTGTCTCCGCCGCGGAAGTTACTGATTTATATCAAGCTCAATCATCTGTTGCATCGCAGAGTGAAGAAGATCGTCAGCGTCTTGCGCCGGAATTGCTCAAACAGGTTGTAATAAAAGTCGTTGGTGATCGTCGCGCGGTGGAGCAGGCAGACATTTCTGCTCTGGTAACTGATGCCGAACGTTATATCGATCAATTCTATTATCAGCAAATTCCAAGTTCTGACGGCGATTCTGCGGAACAACAATTGGCTTTAACGCTCGAATTTAATGCCGAGGGTATCAATAACGCCTTACAGCGAATCGGTTTACCAGTATGGGATAAAATCCGATCTGAGACACTGTTCTGGGTGGCTATAGAGTATGCAGGGAAACAGCAGTTGATAGGGGAAGGTGATGAAGACTCATTACTTTTCTATATTGAAAAGGCGGCGAAAAAACGTGGTATTCCATTATTGTTGCCATTGATGGATCTTGAGGACCAGACTCAGCTGACTTTTAACGATGTTGCCACGGGGAATAATATAGCCGTAAAACAGGCATCCGAGCGATATGGTTCTTCTGTCATTGTGTCAGCTCGTTTACGAGGTAATGAAGAATCAGTCGAAATAAGCTGGCAGGCTTTGCTCGGGGAAGAGGTTGAGCGCTGGTCAAGTCAGGGTAATGTTAAAACAGCCATTCAAAGCGGGGTGGATGAGTTTGCTGATCGGCTGGGTAGAAGGCTGAATATCTCATTCAGTGCCTCAGGTAATACTGAAATGGAAATTCATGTCACTGGTATTGAAGACTACAATGGTTACAGTCGACTAATGGATTATCTGGGGAGCTTACAGGTTGTTTCGGATATTAAGGTCGGCAGCTTAGGCGGAGAGAAGCTGGATTTGGTTTTACTTATTCAGGCTGAGCCGGAAAAATTTCGACAATTACTGGCGATGGGACGGGTAATTGTGCCCGATGCCACGGATGATAGCAGCTCTCAATACAGGTTATTGCCTTGAGTCCACGGGATATTCCCAATCTCATTTGTGTATTTCGAATTCTATTAGTTGGACCTATAGTCTGGCTGATGATTGAAGAAAAATTTTCCACGGCATTGATTCTGGTGGCAATCGCCGGTATTTCAGATGGTGTGGATGGCTTTCTGGCCCGCCATTTTCGTTGGCAAAGCCGTCTGGGAACTATTCTGGACCCGCTAGCAGATAAATTTCTGCTGGTCGCAACATTTACCACATTGACCTATATGCAACTCTTGCCCTTGTGGCTATTATTGCTGGTGTTTGGTCGAGATTTGCTGATTGTTTGTGGTGCTTTGATTTATCATTTCAAATTCGGTGAATATGAACTGTCTCCGCTCTGGAGCAGTAAAATCAATACAGTTTTTCAGATTGCTTTAGTGTTGCTTGTAATTTTGCAGCAAGAATTGCTTCCGCAAGTAGCGACATGGAGTACAACCTTAATCTGGTTAGTGGTAGCAAGTGTCATCATAAGCGGTAGTGAATACATAGTGGTATGGGGGACAAGCGCGTGGCGTCAGATGAAAAAAAGCTCATGAGTGATACCAATAAATTCCTGTTGCTAGGGATATTGATTTTATCTGGCTGGCTAATGATGGAGTTATCTTCTGTTTTAACGCCTTTTTTTATTGCGGCCTTGCTGGCTTATCTGGGAGATCCTCTGGTAGACAGGTTGGAAAACTATCGTTTGTCCCGCACGTTATCGGTGTGTGTGGTTTTCGCTATATTTGTGCTGACGGGAATGATTTTATTACTTATTTTTATTCCAATGCTTAGCGCTCAACTCGCATCTTTGTTTGAAAAACTGCCAGCTTACCTGGATCAATTGCAAAGCTCGTTGGAGCATTTGTTGCAAAGAGTTGGCTTATCAACCGATATGATCGATCTTAATACCGTTAAAACCGCGCTGCAGGATTACTGGTCAGAAGCTGGCAAAATGGCCGGTGATGTTTTTGGCTATATGACCCGTTCAGGCCTTGTCATATTGCAATGGTTAACCAATCTGATCCTTATCCCGGTACTGACGTTTTATCTGTTAAGAGACTGGGATGATCTGGTGGCCAGGTTTCGCGAATTACTGCCTCGTAAACATGCCGACAAAATCATTAAGATCAGCGGTGAATGTGACGATATGCTGGCAGGCTTTTTACGCGGGCAATTGATGGTGATGCTGGCCTTATCAATTATGTATTGTATCGGTCTAACTTTCATTGGACTCGATCTGGCTTTGTTAATAGGGGTGATTGCCGGTATTGTGAGCTTTGTACCCTACCTTGGTTTATTTATCGGTATTCTGCTTGCCGGCCTTGCCGCCTATTTACAGTTTCAGGAATGGTTACCCATTCTGTGGGTCGTTCTGATATTCGGTTTTGCACAGACGATTGAGGGGATGTTTCTGACCCCACGATTTGTGGGCGAACGGATTGGTCTGCATCCCGTGGCAGTTATTTTCGCAGTGATGGCAGGCGGAACGTTATTCGGGTTTGTCGGTGTATTGCTGGCGCTTCCAGTAGCCGCGGTGGTAATGGTCTTGTTACGCCATGCTCACCATCGTTACCTGAACAGTCATCTGTATACCTGAGCAGCAGGTGATGATTAAGCAGGAAATACAGTTGACGCTGCGGTTAACACCGCAGGAAATCTTTACGATAGACAATTTTATATTTGAAAGCGATGAGTTAGCCTCTGTTGTTGAGGCGTTCTGCCTGGAAAAAAAGCCTGATTTTCTCTATCTTTGGGGAGAGTCCGGAGTGGGCAAAACCCATTTAAATCTGGCAATTGCCGAACGCCTGCAGAATCATGGTCATCCGGTAAGTTATATCAATTTGCAGGAAATTCGTGATACAGCAGATGCTGATGTATTAGCTTCATTAGTTCAGAGCGATGTTGTCTGTCTGGATGATCTCCAGGCAATCTGTGGCGATGCTGAATGGGAAGAAGCATTGTTTCACTGTTTTAACCGTTTACGTGAGAAAGAACATAAATTACTGATTTGCGCCGATCAGAACCCGGCACAATTAGCCATTCAATTGCCTGATCTGCGATCGAGATTGGCAACGGGATTGATATATCAATTGCCTTCAATGACCGATGCATTGAAACAACAGGCGTTGATCAGTCATGCACAGAGTAGAGGATTGATTTTGCCTGAAGAAGTAGCCCAATATCTATTACGTAATTACAGCCGTGATATGCCATCACTAATGTTAGTCTTGCAACGTCTCGATAAAGCGTCATTACAGGCACAACGTCGTTTAACCATTCCGTTTGTCCGGGAAGTAATACAACGTGGCTGAAAAGCCATCAGTGACAATTATCTGGCCCGGTTTAGCAACTGCGATGCAGGAAATTAATCAGTCTTTATTACCTGAAGAACTGAAAAAATTACTAAAAAAATCACATTTCACTGCCAACGACCATACGTTAGAAAAAGCATTAATTCAGCTTTTTAGTGCCAAGCCCCTCACAGGTGCTGATTTACCCACTTCGGCATTACGAAATCCTGGCCAACTAAGCCTTTGCGCTGATCCGTGTTATCTGCATGCTGATCGAGATCGTCTTTTATTATTTTCAATCAATGACTTAACAATGGAAGAGGGCACTTTGCTTAGAGAATGTATTCAACCCCTATTAAATGATTTTGATGCTCAACTGGTACCAAATGATTTAAACCATTGGTCAATTTGGCTGGAAAACATGCCGGATATCTCACTGACGGCATTGCCATCGCTGATTGGTAAGTCGGTAGCTTCAGCCTTGCCTGGTGGGCAAGAACAAAATGCCTGGTTACGATTGAATAATGAAATTCAAATGGCGTTATTTGAACATCCAGTGAATCAACAAAGACAGTCAGCTGGCAAATTGCCTGTGAATAGTCTCTGGTTTTGGGGTAAGGGAGATTGGCAACCGTCTGCCAATGCATGGGATCAGGTTTATGGCGATTCGGCTTTATTAAAGTTACTGTCCTCTGCGTGCTATGTCAGCTTTAACTCTTTGTCTGAGTGGAAACCTGATCAGTTGGGGAGTGGAAAGCAATTACTGTTGTTACCGGAACTGGATTTGCAGAATGACTGGCAACAACGCTTGCAGCTCGCGACGACACAACAAATTTTGCCTTTAAAACAAAAATTACGTCGTTATCAAATACAACAGTTACGTTTAATCATTCCGCAACATGGCCAATATCAGTGGCGCTGCTGGGATGTATGGAAACCCTGGACGTTATGAAAATTCAACAGCGAAATATGGGTGATGTTAGTGAATTACCCAATGATTGGTCCGCATGTATTCGGAGAATAATGGCAGCCCGCGGTATCAAAAATGCCAGTGACTTAACCTTTGATTTGACTGATTTACCCAAACCCTCGCAAATGCTGGGCATGGAGGCCGCCGTTTCCTTATTGATTCAGGCATTGCAACAGCAATGGCGAGTGATGATTGTGGCGGATTTTGATAGTGATGGAGCGACCAGCTGTGCCGTGATGATGCGTGGTTTACGAATGATGGGGTTGCAACAGACTGATTTTATTGTGCCGAATCGCTTTGTCCACGGTTATGGTTTAACCACTGAGTTATTAAGCGAAATTGCCATAGATAATCAACCGGATTTATTGATTACCGTGGATAACGGCATTGCCAGTCTGGATGGCGTTGCACTCGCCAAACAACGTGGTATGCAAGTGTTGATCACTGATCATCATCTTGCGGCAGAACAATTGCCACAAGCCGACGCCATTGTTAATCCTAATCAACCAGGGGATAACTTTCCCAGCAAAATGTTGGCCGGTGTTGGGGTAGCGTTTTATGTGCTGCTTGGTTTACGGCAAGGTTTACGCGATAGTAACTGGTTTGAATTACAGCAACTGGCGGAACCACGGCTGGTGGAGTTGCTGGACCTGGTAGCACTGGGAACTGTCGCAGATGTCGTACCTTTAGACAGGCTAAATCGCACATTGGTGGATCTTGGATTGAAACGTATGCGGCAGGGACGCGCCTGTGCAGGTATCAGCGCTTTATTACAAATTGCCGGTAAGGACATCAGTCGATTATCTGCTCAGGATTTGGGTTTTGCCATAGCGCCGAGGTTAAATGCCGCCGGTCGTATGGAAGATATGGGGCTGGGCATTGATACCTTACTGACAGATAACGTTGCCATGGCTCAGCAAGCTGCTCAGTTGCTGGATCAGATTAATCTTGAGCGTCGCTCGGTTGAACAAGGTATGCAGCTGGAAGCTTTGGCGATGCTGGAAAAACTTCAGCTTAATGAAATCAGCCAAGCAGCTGCTTATTGCTTATATGAAGAAAGCTGGCATCAAGGGGTAATCGGGTTACTCGCCTCTCGAATTAAAGAAAAACTGCATCGGCCGGTCATTGTGTTTGCACCGGGCGAACCTGGTGAAATTAAAGGTTCGGCACGCTCCATAACAGGCGTTCATATTCGTGATGTCCTGGTTAATGTTGCTGCTAAATATCCTGATTTAATTTTGCGCTTTGGTGGACATGCGATGGCAGCAGGCTTAACATTAAAGCAGAACGATTTTTCATTGTTTGAGCAGGCATTCAGGGAAGCTGTAGAACATACAGCCGATCCCACTGTATTTGAACGCGCTTTGTATTCTGATGGTGAATTATCGACGCAGGAACTGAACATGCACCTGGCTGAGCAATTACCGGTTCTGGCGCCATGGGGTCAGGCTTTTCCGGAACCACAGTTTCATGGCCATTTTGTGTTGCAGAATTATCGTCATGTCGGTCAGCAATCGGACCATTTGCGTTTAACCGTAAAACTGGATGATGGGCGTGAAATCACGGCGATGGCATTCCGCCAGACTGCACCAAAATGGCTAAAGCTCGGTCAGATGGTTGGTTTGCATTATCGCTTGGATGTGAATGAGTTTCGACAAACCAAATCGCTACAGTTGCTGGTTGATAACCTTTTGCCCAGTTAAATATCCAGAGTTTGGATCATCACCTGTTGTCGGAAATCGGCCAGTTCATGGCCTTGAAATAATTCCGTTCCGGCATGCATTACGGTTCCAGCCCCACAGGCAATGCCATAACGAAGTGCTGTTTCGGGTTGTTCATCAAAACTAAAACCGGCCACCAGACCCGCCACCATAGAATCACCTGCACCCACAGTAGTATTCACTGGTACCGATAACGCTTTCGCATAAAAACTGTTTTTCGGGCTGACTAATAAGGCACCTTGATCGCCTAATGAAACACAGACGTGAGTGACCCCGGATAACTGCAGTTGTCTGGCGCATTCGGCTATAGCTTCTATAGTGTTGAGTTTTATTTGCAGCAGGGTTTCCAGTTCATACAGATTGGGTTTAATCAAAAACGGTTTCGCTTCAATGGCCAAACGTAGTGTTTCTCCGTGACTGTCAACGACAGCACACCCACCTTGCTGTTGGATTTTATTGACCAAATCAGCATAAAGAGAGACAGGTATATGTGGTTGGCAGGAACCGCTCAGAATGCCATAACCATTCCCTACAGCATCGGCAAAATTTTCCACCAATTGAGTTAACTGGGCTGCCGGGACGGGGGTGCCGGCATCAGTGATTTGAAATTGAGATTGTGTATCAAGTTCAATGACCGTGCTGTTAATGCGCGTCTGCCCTGAGACAGGATGAAACATGACATGGGGCAGCTGTTCAACAAGCATGTCTTGCAGAATTTCGCCAACTGAACCGGCAATGACACAGTACGTTGTTGCATCCACCTGCATACGAAACAAAGCCCGGCCAATATTGATACCATTACCCCCCGGATCATGGCGGGCAGCATCGGAACGTGACTTTTGGTCGGGAATTAACTTTTTGACATGATAGGTCACATCCAACGCAGGGTTTAGACATAAAACACGAATGTTTCCCGATGAAGGCGTCATTACAGTCTCCGTTAAAATGATTTGTTCGATAAAATGCTATCCAGGCTCAAATAGTAAACTGCATTTCTGATAAAGGCTCCAAATGAAACCAACTCATGTCGCGGTATTTAGCGCAAAACCCTATGATCAGGCCTATCTCACGCAAATGGCCGATGAGCGAGTGTCTTTATGTTTTTATGAAATGGTATTAAATCCAATGACGGCAGCATTGGCCAAAGATGCAGAAGTGGTCAGTGCGTTTGTTAATGACGATATTTCGGCTGAAACGCTTAAAATCTTGGCAGAAAACGGTACCCGTTTAATCGCGTTACGCTGTGCCGGGGTTAATCAGGTTGATTTAACGGCTGCTGACAAGCTTGGTATAACCGTCGTCAATGTGCCAGCCTATTCACCCTATGCTGTCGCGGAACATACCATTGCGCTGATGTTGGCATTAAGTCGCAAAATACCGCGGGCATATAATCGGGTTCGCGATGGTAATTTTTCTCTGGATGGTTTGCTGGGGTTTGATTTCTTCGGTAAAACCGCGGGCATTATCGGTGGCGGTAAAATTGGTTTATTGGTCGCTGAGCGATTGCGGGCATTTGGTTGCCAGGTTTTAATTTATGAACCACATAACGCTATACTGGCCAAACAAGCAGGTTTTGACGTAGTGACACTCGACAGCTTGCTCGGTCAAAGCGATATTATCAGCCTCCATTGTCCATTAAATGATGCAACGCATCATATTATCAATGCTGCCAGTCTCAGGCTGACCAAACCAGGCGTAATGCTGATAAATACCAGTCGTGGAGCCTTATTGGATACAGTTGCCGTATTGGATGCCCTGAAAGCTTTGCATATTGGTTATCTGGGAATAGATGTTTACGAACAGGAGGGCAGTCTGTTTTTTGAAGATCATTCCACCGATATTATTCAGGACGATATATTCCAGCGTTTATTGACCTTTCCGAATGTGCTGGTTACCGGTCACCAGGCCTATTTCACCCGGGAAGCATTGCAGCATATCGCTCAGACAACTTTGCAGAACATTGATGATTTTATGACGGGTAATGCACTGAAAAACCGCGTGGACATACGTTAAGTGATTGATGAAATCTTCACCAGCATCAATAAGTTGATGCCGGATTTTAAAGCCAGACCGCAACAAGTCGAAATGAGTCGCTTTATCCATCAGCGGCTGCAACAGTCGCAAAATAGAATGGCGGTAGTGGAAGCACCAACCGGCGTGGGGAAAACGCTGGCATATCTCAGCGGTGCAATCGAAACAGCTTTGAACAGTAAAAAATTGCTGGTTATCAGTACCGCAACCGTTAATCTGCAACAGCAATTGATTCAGAAAGATCTGCCACAGTTTTCAGCGGCTTTGCCACAACCGATCCGTTTTATGCAGATCAAAGGCCGTCGCCGTTATGTCTGTCCGAGTAAACTGGCACAACTGGCGACCACACCAGAACAGCAGGATTTAACGCTGGATGTGGATCAAAAGTATCAGCAGGTATTGAGGCAAACCCAAGCGAAGAATCTGTTCCAGGATTGGGATGAACATCGCTGGGATGGTGATCGGGATAGCCGTACCGATGCCATTGATCCGGCTCTCTGGCATGAAGTATCCACTGATTCAGAAGGCTGTGCAGGTAAGAGTTGTCGGTATTTTATAAGCTGTCCTTATTATTTGCTGCGTAAAGAAATGCAGCTGGCGCAGGTTGTAGTGGTCAATCACGATTTATTGCTCAGTGATGCTGATTTGGGCGGCGGGCTGGTTTTGCCCAATCCTGAAGAGCTGATCCTGGTGTTTGATGAAGCACATAATCTGCCACAAAAGGCGCTGGGACATGCTGCCAAAGCCTTGAACTTTGTCCAGCTATATCAAACCGTCGAAACCGCTGACAGTCTAATGAAAAAGCTGCCCACTGCTTTGGCTTTCCGGCAACATGATTTTGGCTATATGTTTAAGGAAATTCGTCAGGATTTACCTGCCATCATCAATCTGCTGCAACAGCTGTTGGATATCCTTGGCAGTGATGCCACAGTAAATGAAATGCTGGAAGGTCGTATCAGTGAGCCACGTATTTTCTGGGGCAGTCCATTACTTAATGCCTTGTTTATTCCCTGCCAGAAGCTGTTACAGCACGCCAATTCCATCTATAAACATTTTTCGCTGATTGGCAAATGGATTAAAGAAGGACTGGAGAAAACCCAGTTAAGTAATAAAGTCGGTGAAGCACTGCTACCACAGGTGGGAACGGTACAGAATATTTTTGGTTATCTGATTGATTTTATGGCGCTGTTTCTCGATGAGGATAAAGCCGAACGTCCACCCAATGTGCGCTGGCTGGCACAGGAACAGTTTGCCAAACAGCAAACGCTTGTGATTCATGCCGGGCCGATGACAGCGGCAGGTTTTCTGGATCGCAGTTTATGGCAACGTGCTTATGGAGTGGTGATGACATCAGCCACTTTACGGGGCATGGGATTGTTTCAACGTTTCCGGGCTGATTGTGGCTTGCAACGTTACGATGAAAAACACTTTCTGGCGCTACCGTCACCGTTTAAATATCAGCAACAGGCGGTGTTAAAACTGCCGATGATGCAGTATTTACCCAATGAAAATCTGCCGCAATGGCAGCAGGAAGTTGCCAACCAACTCAAATTAATTATTGACATTCAAGCGGCGACGCTGGTGCTATTCACTTCAAGGCAGGTGATGTTGCAGGTGTATAAGCAATTGCCATTGTCATTGAAAAATTTGATTCTTTTACAAGGCGATCAGCTGTCGCCCAAAAATATGATTGTCAAACATATACAGCGGATTGAAGCGGGACGGGGCAGCATTATTTTTGGGATGGATCGGTTTGCAGAAGGAGTCGATTTGCCCGGTAATTTATGCACCCATGTCATCATTACTAAACTACCATTTCCGGTATTTACCCGCCCGATTGAACAGGCACGTCAGGAGTGGATCATAAAACGTGGCGGTCAGCCGTTTATCAGTTTGTCATTACCGGCGGTCAGCGTGAAGTTGATTCAAGCCTGTGGTCGATTGTTACGAAAAGAAACTGATTCCGGACAAATAACCATTCTGGATCGTCGGTTGTTGACTAAAAATTATGGCAAACAATTACTCTCGCATTTACCGGATTATCAAGTAATAACCGAATAAAAAAAGCCCGGCAAGACCGGGCTTTCGGGGTGTATCAACGACCTTATTCAGTGCGGCTGGTGACTTCCAGCAAATGATAACCAAATTGAGTTTTAACCGGGCCCTGAACAGTGTTTACCGGGGCGGAGAAAACAACTTTATCGAATTCCGGCACCATCATGCCAGGGCCAAATTCGCCCAGATCGCCACCTTGGCGACTGGATGGACAGGAAGAATGTTCTTTGGCGACGGCAGCAAAGTCTGCGCCTTCTTCGATTTCGCGTTTCAATTCCAGACAGATTTCTTCACTGTCCACCAGGATGTGTCGTGCGGTTGCTCTAGCCATAATAGTTCCGTAATTGATTTGTAAATTGCCGACTTATGCCAGCTGTTTTAACAGGGTTTTGGCCGTGGCTTCTGACGAAGCCGGATTTTGTCCTGTAATCAAAATGCCATCCGTAACCACGAATGAACTCCAGTCGTCCCCTTTCTTAAAGATTGCACCATGTTGTTTAAGAGCATCTTCAAGTAAAAAGGGTACAACATCAGATAAGCCTACCGCATCTTCTTCACTATTTGAAAATGCAGTCAACTGTTTACCTTTAATCCATGGATCATCCCCAATGGTTTTAACGTGTAATAAAACTGCCGGGGCATGACAGACTGCCGCCACTGGTTTATTGGCGAGAACGAAACTGTCAATTAACGCAATTGACTGTTTGTCTTCGGTTAAATCCCATAACGGACCATGTCCGCCTGGGTAAAACACTGCATCATAATCAGCGGCGTGTACGTCGGCTAATTTAACTGTGTTTGCCAATCGGTTTTTAGCTTCAGTATCATTTTCAAAACGCCGGGTAGCGTCTGTTTGAAAGTCAGGCTGATTGCTTTTCGGATCCAGTGGCGGTTGCCCGCCTTTGGGTGAGGCCAGTGTGATTTCTACCCCGGCATCTTTCATTGCGTAATACGGTGCTGCAAGTTCTTCTAACCAGAAATCGGTTTTTTCACCGGTATTGCCAAGCTTATCGTGCGAAGTTAATACCACTAATATTTTCATGGTTGTGTCTCCTGAAATTTGTGGTTTTGTGGAATTATTTGGTGACGCTTATATATCATATGGAGATACGACGATAAAAATTCAAGCGATATTGCATTTCATTCCCATCGTCGTAAACTCGGAACACAATAATAACAGCGAGAGAAAACTATGAAAAAAGAAACTATCTGTCTGCATGAAGGTTATGAAACTGATCCCGTTACAAAATCCTGTGCGGTGCCTATTTATCAAACCGTCGCATATGAATTTGATAATGCCCAGCATGGTGCCGATTTATTTAATCTGGATGTCCCCGGCAATATTTACAGCCGTATTATGAATCCCACCTGGGATGTATTGGAAAATCGTGTAGCGGCGTTGGAAGGAGGGCTGGCTGCACTGGCGACTTAAGCAGGAAGTGCTGCTATTCATTATGCCATCCTTACCATTGCTGAAGCGGGCGACAATATTGTAACCACACCGCAATTGTATGGTGGAACCTATACCTTATTTGCTCATATGCTTCCTAAGCTGGGCATTGAAGTGCGATTCGCCACAACCGACCAAGCTGCTGACCTGGAAAAATTAATTGATGCTAAAACCAAAGCGGTTTTCTGCGAATCAATCGGCAATCCGGCCGGGAATATCGTGGATATTGAACCCATTGCAACAATGGCACATAAACACGGTGTTCCAGTGATCGTTGATAATACTGTAGCAACACCGTTTTTACTTAATCCAATTGAATATGGTGCTGATATTGTGGTGCATTCCTTGACCAAATACATGGGCGGTCATGGCACAACGTTAGGCGGCATCATTGTGGATTCCGGTAAGTTTCCCTGGGCTGAACACAAAGAAAGATTTCCGGTATTGAATCAACCGGAACCGGCCTATCACGGGGTGGTGTATACCGAGCAATTCGCTGAAGCAGCCTTTATTGCCAGAGCACGGACCGTCCCTTTACGTAATACCGGTTCGGCATTGTCACCGATGAATGCGTTTCTACTATTACAAGGCATTGAAACGTTACCATTACGTATGGAGCGACATTGTGACAATGCCATCGCAGTGGCTAAATATCTGCAACAGCATCCCAAAGTTGAATGGGTGAACTATGCCGGACTGGAAGGGGACAAGTATTTTGATTTGGCCCAGAAATATTTCAATGGCAAACCATCATCAATTCTGACCTTTGGGATTAAAGGCGGCTTTGATAATGGCGTGAAATTCTACGATGCATTGAAGTTGGTTAAACGTCTGGTGAATATCGGGGATACCAAGTCACTGGCCTGTCACCCTGCTTCGACCACACATCGTCAGCTGGAAGAAGCCGAACTCAAAGCCGCGGGAGTTACACCGGAAATGCTTCGCCTGTGTATTGGCATCGAACATATCAATGACATTATTGAAGATTTGGAACAGGCCTTTTCTGCTGTCTAAATAAATAATCCCGGCCTGTACGCAGGCCGGGACTTTTAAACCAGTTTCCAGTGAATGGTTTCACCTGCGCGCATGGGTACCAGTGTTTCATCGCCAAATGCCAATGTTTCAGCAACCTGCCAATCGGTTTTTTGCAAAGTAATTTGCTGCTCGTTTCTGGGTAACCCATAAAAATCTGCACCATAGAAACTGGCAAACCCTTCGAGTTTATCCAGACATTCATAGCTGTCAAACACTTCGGCATACAGCTCTATAGCGGCATGTGCGCTGTAGATCCCTGCACAGCCACAGGCATTTTCTTTACTGTCTCTGGTATGTGGCGCACTGTCGGTTCCCAGAAAGAACTTCGGATTACTGCTGGTTGCGGCAGCAATCAACGCTTTCTGATGGGTATTCCGTTTCAGCACCGGCAGGCAGAAATGATGAGGCCGAATCCCGCCCACCAGCATATCGTTGCGATTCAGTAATAAATGATGGGGGGTTATCGTTGCTGCCACAAAGTTGCTGGCCTGGGCGACAAAGTCTGCAGCATCTTTGGTCGTAATATGTTCAAAAACAATTTTCAGTTCTGGAAAGTCTCTTAACAGTGGAATCAGTTTTTCGTCGATGAATGCCTTTTCACGATCAAAAATATCGGTTTCATGATGAGTCACTTCACCATGCAACAATAAAGGCATACCAGCCTTTTGCATCATTTCCAGTGTTTTATAACAGTGAGTAATATCCGTTACACCAGCATCTGAATTTGTTGTTGCACCCGCCGGGTACAGTTTGACTGCTTTAATAAATCCGGCTTGCTTGGCCGCAACAATATCTTCAGGAGTCGTATTATCAGTCAGATACAACGTCATCAATGGCTCAAAGTCAGACTCTGTCGGACGCGCATCAAGAATGCGTTGGCGATAGGCCTTAGCTTGTTCTACATTGGTCACTGGAGGACGCAGGTTAGGCATAATAATTGCGCGTTTGAAACATCTTGCGCTATCTGTAACAGTACGCTTTAAGGCATTATTATCACGCAAGTGGAGATGCCAATCGTCAGGCTGGCTAATGGTAATAGAATTTAATGATGATTTCTTCATGAAGCAGATTATGCCATAGCTCTTTAGCTTTGCAGATGAAAAAATTGTTTCTGACAAATCAGCGATACTGCATCAGAAGGCAGTTTTTCTTGACCTTGACGGGCATTCACAGTAACTTTACCCGTTTGATATTTTGAAGCAGATCGCGTTAGCGATACGAGAGAGGAAGACGTGGAATTAAGCGGCGCCGAGATTCTGGTCCATTGTTTAAAAGACGAAGGGGTTGAGTATTTGTTTGGCTATCCGGGTGGTGCAGTGCTGCATATATACGATGCACTGTATAACCAGGAAGAGGTCAAGCACATTCTTGTGCGCCATGAACAGGCGGCAACTCATGCTGCTGATGGTTATGCGCGTGCCACGGGTAAACCGGGTGTGGTTCTGGTGACGTCAGGTCCTGGAGCGACAAATGCTCTTACCGGTATTGCCACTGCCTACATGGACTCAGTTCCTATGATTGTTATTACTGGTCAGGTAGCCACGGCAAATATTGGCAGTGATGCTTTTCAAGAAGTTGACTCGGTGGGGATTACACGTCCATGCGTTAAACATAACTTTTTAGTTAAAGATATTAACGATCTGGCAGAAACCATTAAAAAAGCTTTTTATGTAGCGACCACAGGCCGTCCAGGTCCAGTTGTAGTTGACGTGCCGAAAGATATCACCGATCCCAATATCAAAATTCCGTATATTTATCCGCAGAGCGTTCAAATGCGCTCTTATCAACCTGTTACTAAAGGTCATCCGGGACAGATAAAGCGTGCAGTTGAGTTGATGCTGACGGCAAAAAAACCAATGATTTATACTGGTGGTGGCGTTGTGTTAGGTAACGCTGCTGAACCATTACGGACGTTTGTCAGTACCTTGGGTTACCCGGTTACCTCGACTTTAATGGGACTTGGTTCAATTCCCTGGGATGATCAACAGTTTCTTGGCATGCTAGGTATGCATGGAACCTATGAAGCTAATATGGCGATGCATGATTGTGATGTGCTGATTGCGATTGGTGCACGATTCGATGATCGGGTAACTGGAAAAATTGCTGAATTCTGTCCGCATGCCAAGATCATTCATATTGATATTGATCCGTCATCCATATCCAAGACAATTTCTGTAGATATTCCGATTGTTGGCGATGTAGCTGAGGTCCTGAGTGATATGAATCAATTGCTTTCAGTGAACAAGACCAAACCAGATCAAGCAGCTTTGACCGACTGGTGGGATATAATCAACGGCTGGCGTGCCAAAAAATGTATGTCCTATGATCGCAATAGCGATCAGATAAAACCACAGGCAGTTGTGGAGATGGTTCATGAAATCACTAATGGTGATGCCTATGTAACCTCAGATGTTGGTCAGCATCAGATGTGGGCGGCTCAATACTATGGTTTCAGCAAACCCAATCGCTGGATTAATTCAGGTGGTTTGGGAACGATGGGCTTTGGGTTACCTGCAGCGATGGGTGTTCAATTGGCATTTCCTGAGGAAACGGTCATCTGTATCACAGGTGAAGGTAGTATCCAGATGTGTATTCAGGAGCTATCTACCTGTCTGCAATACGGTTTGCCGGTAAAAATTGTAGCGTTGAATAATCGTTATCTTGGCATGGTGCGTCAGTGGCAGGAGTTTTTCTATCAGAATCGTTATTCACATTCCTATATGGAATCCTTGCCTGACTTTGTCAAACTGGCAGAAAGTTATGGTCATGTGGGTATTCGTATTGAACGGGTTGAAGATTTGCGTCCCAAACTGGAAGAAGCCTTTGCGATGAAAGATCGTTTGGTATTTCTGGATATTGTGACCGATCAAACTGAAAACGTGTATCCGATGATCGCTCAAGGTAAAGCGCATAATGAAATGCATATGTCGCCCTATTGCGATTTACCACAAGATCCAGAGCGGGAGCTGTCATAATGCGTCATATCATCTCGATTCTGATTGAAAATGAAGCAGGGGCCTTATCGCGTGTAGCGGGGTTATTTTCTGCACGTGGCTATAACATTGAATCATTAACCGTTGCACCAACTGAAGATGCGTCGTTGTCACGGATGACGATTGTCACCACCGGTACGGATCGGATTATTGAGCAGATAACCAAGCAACTCAATAAGCTGGTAGATGTTGTAAAATTGATGGAGTTGTCTGAAGGTCCACACATTGAGCGGGAAATGATGTTGATTAAGGTCAAAGCAGCAACCATGGATCAACGTGATGATGTCAAACGTCTGTCAGATATTTTTCGTGGACATATTATTGATGTAACGGCCTCAACCTACACGATTGAACTGACAGGGGCCGGTAGCAAACTTGACTCGTTCATCGAGGCTCTGTCTGAACATAAAATACTTGAAACTGTTCGCAGTGGCGTTTCCGGAATTGCCCGTGGCGATAAATGCCTGCAATTGAATTGATTTAAAAACGAAGGAATTGATAATGAGTTTGAATATCTATTACGACAAAGATTGTGACCTGTCGCTGATCCGTGGCATGAAAGTCACGATTATCGGCTATGGCTCACAAGGCCATGCTCACGCCTGTAACCTGAAAGATTCAGGTGTGGATGTAACTGTGGCTCTGCGTGCTGGTTCGTCTTCTATTGCTAAAGCCGAAGGTGCAGGCCTGAAAGTTGCCGATACCGCATCAGCTGTAAAACAAGCTGACCTGGTAATGGTACTCACACCGGATGAGTTCCAATCTTCTTTGTATAAAGACGAAATTGAGCCAAACCTGAAACAAGGTGCTGTTTTGGCTTTCGCTCATGGTTTTGCGATTGTTTATAACCAGATTCTGCCGCGTCAGGATTTGGACGTTATCATGATCGCGCCTAAAGCACCTGGTCATACGGTTCGCAGTGAATTTACTCGTGGTGGTGGTATTCCTGATTTGATCGCTATTGAACAGGATGCCTCAGGTAAAGCCAAAGCAATTGCTTTATCTTATTCCTCAGCTATTGGCGGTGGTCGCACTGGTATCATCGAAACGACTTTCCGTGACGAAACCGAAACCGATTTGTTTGGTGAACAAGCGGTATTATGTGGTGGTGCAGTAGAATTGGTTAAAGCCGGTTTTGAAACATTGGTTGAAGCTGGATATGAGCCTGAAATGGCTTATTTCGAATGTTTGCATGAACTGAAACTGATTGTTGATCTGATGTATGAAGGCGGTATCGCCAACATGAATTACTCAATTTCCAACAATGCAGAATATGGCGAATATGTTACTGGCCCGAAAGTCATTAATGAAGAAAGCCGTTGGGCGATGCGTGAAGCGTTGAAAAACATTCAGGAAGGCAAATACGCCAAGCAGTTTATTCAGGAAGGTCAGTCAGGCTACCCAGAAATGACGGCAATGCGTCGCTTGAATGCAGAGCATCCAATCGAAAAAACCGGTGCCAAACTGCGTGAAATGATGCCGTGGATTCAAAAAATCGTCGATAAGACTAAAAACTAATCACAATTTTTGGTTGTCCTCAGGTAAGGGTAGACTGCTTGGCAGTCTGCCCTTATTTTGTTTATGAAGGTACGGATGTCATAATGAAATCACTTCTTCTCTGAATACAGGACATTTATGGATAACCATGAAGAACAACAAAAACGTGGCATTTATCTGTTACCGAATCTATTTACCACAGCCTGTCTATTTGCGGGTTTCTACGCCATTGTTGCTGCAATAAGAGGCGACTTCACCACTGCAGCAGTCGCAATCTTTGTTGCGATGG